>DATCDR010000139.1:0-7012 GCA_036510575.1 Acidimicrobiales bacterium
TCGTTCTCAGCGTTGGCGGCACCACTCTTGACGCGAACCACACGACTGGCGCGTGGATCGGCGAGACCGCCTGGGGCTTCCCCTACCGCACCCCCGGTTCCTTCTTTCAGGCGTCGGGAGGCGGGTTCAGCCACCTTTTCGGCCGGCCCTCCTACCAGAACGGTGTTGCCGGCATCGCTGGCATGCGCGGCGTCCCCGACGTCGCCGCCGACGGCAATCCCCACACCGGGTTTCCAGTCATAACGAGCAACGCCAGCGGCCAATATACGATCAGCGGCCACGCCGGCACGAGCGCCGCCGCGCCCATCTGGGCCGGAATCATCGCCCTCGCCGACCAGTACGCGAAGCGCCACCTCGGCTTCGTCAACCCAGCGATTTATCAGGTTGCTCGCAGTTCCCAATACCACCAGGCCTTCCACGACATCACCATCGGTGACAACACGGTCGAGTTCCCCCCAACGACAATCACCGGCTACCGAGCAGGGTCGGGATGGGACGCCGTGACAGGCTGGGGAAGTCCAAACGCCGAGGTGCTTGTGCCCCTGCTCGCTCGTTAGGGTGAGTCTCCTCGAATGAGCAGACCTGAATTCGAAGGCCGCCTTCCGACCGGCTGCTGATCCGAATCCGCGGCGAGCCCGGTGGTGCGGATCTGGTCGAGCTTGGCCGCTGACGTGGCGTGCGCCTCCTGGAAGAGGTGGCCATAACGGTCGTAGGCGAACGCCACGGTGGAACGACCCACACGTAAATGCGGACGCGGAGCCGCGCCACATAGCGCCCCCGAAACACCGCCCGGCGTGTCACCAAAAAATGCGGTCACGCGGGTCGTCTCTTCGGTCATGTTGAGCAGTGAGGCGAGTGCGGTTTCGTCCGCTTGAGGTTTCTAGGGGTGTTTCGCGAATACAAGTGGCGCTGCTTCTGGGAACGTCCCACGACGGGGTGATCGCAGAATGGTGCCACACGATTGTTCGTTGGGGTTCCCGTAGAATTCCCCTTCGACCCAGTCTTCTTAGACACCGCCTAGTGGGGCGCCTAGCAATCGCTCGGTCCGTGCGGTCATAGTTCGGAATTGGGCAGATCAAAGGGGGAGGATCAAGTGGGCGAGTCCTACCGATTTGTTGGCCTCGTGGCCCTGGACCAATTTGGGTTCACGCAGCTGGCCGCGGCCCCTCACATCGTGAAAGACGGTACTGACAGGACGTTTTGTGGTCTCACTGCCGCTCGATTTGAGCCTGTCGGCGGGCACTCCCTGTTCGGCATGGCTTGCGGTGACTGCAAGCTAGTGATCGCCCGTCTGGCGAGCGGAGATGGCGGCTTCTGACCGCACATTGTCAGTAGCCGTGAGCGCGACTTGATCGAGGAGTGGACACTCGAAACCGGGAGGATAAAAGCATCGGAGTGAGGTAAATGATGGTGGTCTTACTTGTCGAAGCTCGAGCGCGAGTGGCGGTCGTCATCGCTGCCGGTGCTTCTTTGGGGTGTTTATCGAACACAAGCGATGTTGTTTCGCGAACACCCCGGGTGGAGGTGGCGGGAATCGAACTTCCCGCCCCAGGGTTTATCCACACCCAGGTCAGATGCTAAATAGTGCTATTTACCAGGTATTTCTCCTTGTCCAGTACTGTCCATCCACAACCGTAAAAGCGCGTCATTTCGCGTCATTCCCGCGTCACCGCGTCATTTTCGCGTCGCGTTTTGAGTCATCCACAGGGTAGAATTACGTCCTCGCACGCCGATCGATTTGACGAAAGAGGGACCAGTGGGATTTGTCGAACCGACGAAATTCACCTGGCTCACCGACCCCGACGGCAGTCGTCGAAAGCAGCCGATGCGCGCGACGCCCTGGCGTGCTCGCTACCGGGACGAGCAGGGTCGAGCCCGCTCGCGGACGATGCGCACGAAGACCGAGGCGCAGCAGTACCTGGAGCGCATCGGCGCGGACATCCAGCGCGGCGACTACATCGATCCCGCCGAGCGCCGGCGTCACTTCCGTGATTGGTCCGATATCTGGTGGGACACGACCGTCAAGCTGCGTCAGTCCACGCGACGCGGCTACTGGCAGCTGCTCGAGGGCCACGTGCTCCCGTACTTCGGTCACCAGGCGATGGGAGGCATCGACTACCTGGAGGTCGAACGCTTCATCGCCGCGAAGCTCCGTGAAGGGCTCTCGCCGAAGAAGGTTCGAGATGCCGTATCGATCGTGTCGCTCGTCATGCGGTGCGCGGTCCGCGCGAATGCTCGAAAGGACAATCCCGCTGCCGGTCATGCAATCCGTGTGACCCGTCGGAAGGTGCGACCGGGCGACGTCCCTGACATGGCGGAGATGGAGCGACTCGTCGCGCACGTCCGCGACCCCTACAAGCCGGCTGTGTGGTTGCTCGTCTACACGGGCATCCGGCCGGCAGAGCTGTGCGGCCTTCGAGTCAGGAGCATCAACTTCCCTCGTCGGATGGTCAGTGTCTCGGAGACGTTGATGCCGGTGAATCGCTTCGAGGAGTCGGTCTACGGCTTGGTCGAGGGGCCGACCAAGACAGAAGCCGGGGACCGAGACATTCCGATACCGCAGTGGCTCTGTGACGACATCGCCGCGATGCTCGCCGCGCGAGCAAATGCTAGCGGTGCTCCGTCGTCGCTCGACGAGCACCTGTTCCTTCGTCCGACCGGAATCCCGCTCAATCGTGACAAGTTCCGCCAAGACGTCATCCGCCCGGCGCTTCGTGCGGCGGGTCTGCCGGAGCGACTCCGCACCTACGACTTGCGGCACAGCCACGCGAGCCTGCTGATCGATCAGGGAGCGAACGTGCTCGCCGCCGCGCAGCGCATGGGTCACTCCGACCCTGCGGTCACGTTGCGCGTCTATGGGCACCTCTTTGGCGGAGCACAAGAAGAGCTGACCGAGCGACTCGACAATCTCCGAAACTCTGAGCTCGCGAAGGCAAGTGGGGGAGCGGTCATCCCGATCAACCGCGGCAGGCAGGTCCAGCCGTAGCGCCTGCCGTTCTCCAGCACCCGGTGCTCATCGCCGAATGAGGCCGGACTTTAGGTTTGAGTCGCACGGACTTGCTCGACCGCCGAGCGCAGTCGGGCGATGTCAGCGATCGTGTCGAGCCAGACCCGTTCTTCGTCGAGCTGTTCGGGGAGGGCGTGCGCCAGCAGGCAGCGGTAGTCGTAGAGCTCAGCCCAGGGATCGGTTCCAGGAGGGAGCTGCGCGGCGAGGCGGTATCGCTCGGCGTAGTTCCCGGCGGTGATCCAGCGCCGCTCGACTGCCAATCGCACGAGCTCCTCGGCGTCCCAAGCTGCGCGACCGCGAGTAGTGAGCAGGTCGATAGCTTCGAGTTCCGCGGCCAACCTCTCGAGGAGGTCGGCTGGTATCACAGCGGACGAGCTGGCACCGATGCCGCGGGTACGTCGTCGGTGATGATCTGAACGTACGCACCGACGAGCCGGGACGCCTCTCCAGCGAGTCTCGCGATCCGGCGGTAACTTGGTCCTGCGTTGGGCAGGATCAAGGTTCCGTCCTCGGTCAGCGCGGCGACTTCGAATCCGTAGCGTTCCACGAGCGAGCGCAGCTCGGCGCGTTTTGCAAGCACCTCGGCCATCGTGGCGAGACGATCGGCAGTGAGGAGATTGGACACGCGCTCAGGTTACCCGGTTCGCTGTTTCGAACCCCGCACGGCGAGCGCCCTACGCCCTCTCGGTTGTGGAACTTATCTACCTGACGCACCCTAATCCCGCTCGCTTTCGTTGCCACAAAGGCCGATGGCGCGTGAAGTATTTGCGAGAGGAGTTCGGTGACGACGCCAGTAATACCGAGGTTGCGCCGAACTGGTAGATCCAATCCGCGTCTATTAGGCAGACGTTTCCTCCCCCGGCGGCCGGTGCCGCCGCTTTTCGATCCACTTCCGCAACTCCTCCTTGTCGAAGCGAAGTGACCCGCCGATCTTCAAGTACGGGATCGTGTTCTCCGCGACAAACCGACGCACGTGGCGGACGGATACGCACAACAACTTCGCGGCCGCCTCGATGTCGACCAACTCCGGGAATCGCAACTGCTCATGTTCCGCGGGCACCCTTCCTCCTTCTCGGACCCTTCCGTTTACCGAATTAATCACAGGGCAGATGCCAGCTTTCCGGACACCTGGTTGATCGCAGGTGTCCGTGACTGTCCCGTTTCGCCGCTATGAGCGACGAGTTCTTGTCGCCAGAACGCACCACTTGCGACGGCTCGCTTCCGTCGTGGGCCGCCATGCCACACCTCCGCGCGAAGAGACCCATCATTTAGTGATGGCCCTGTTTCGCGGCGTCTCCCGACACGACTTCTCTCGAGAACACCCGAATTGTCGGTGTGCCCCCGACTGGAAGGAAGCGGCGGTCGCCGGCGAGGCTCGATCCACGCCCGCAGGACCTCAAGATCGAAGCAGACGAGTGACCGATCTTCATGGTCCTGGTGTTTGCTTATCCGCCATCAGCACTCCTTGTCCACGACGCAGTATGGCGGGCCGCGATGACGCCACAAACCAGGCATCAGGACGTTTGTTACGAAAAAGTGTCCAGGGGGAGGGAATGGGTCGTTTCTGTCTCTTGGGACGGCTGTGGTGGTCTTGAGAGCGCTTCGTGACGATTTCGTTGCAATCCGCGCGCCGACTACGGCCACCCGCGCCTCAGGCCGTCAGGATTCGAGTGCTCTGACATGATCTAGGCCACGCCGAGAACATCAGCTTGCCGAGCAACGCCAATGGTCCGGCGCCGCGATTCGTGCTTGGTGTTGCCTCGATGGGCTACGAAGGGAAAGCCGAGCCGGTCACTGGCACGATCATCAAGAGCGCCTACGCGCAGCTTGACACTTGAGGAGCCGTAGCCGCTCCTTGGTCCATCCTCTTTCAGCGGTCACTGGACTTAGTAGTCATACCTATGAGCAGCGCTCAATTTCTCCGAGCACTCCCTCATCTCAGATTTCTCTTACCCCCCGTTGACCATCATTGTCCGTCGCTTACCGCTCAAGAAATAGCCTCTAGACAGGGCTTTCGCGCTCTGTCATAACTGCTCTCGTGTTAGACACCTCTGCACTGAAAGTGCGCACGTCCCCGGCGCCTCATTTCGGAGGTCCGCGGAGGTGATGAGCCTTGTGAAGCTCGCGCCAAACGGCTGGCGCTACTTCGCCGAGGAGATCGCGACGGGTCGTGAGGACTACTACGCCCGCTCTGCGGAGCGCGCGGGGATGTTCCTCGGGCGAGGCGCAGAGTTGCTAGGGATCGCAGGGCGGGAGGTCGACGCGCTGATGCTGGAGCGCTTGATCGGCCAGGGTCGCCACCCCATCGATGGCTCTCCGCTCGGTCGCCCCTTTCCCGACCGCCCGGGTGTCGTCGCCGGCTTTGGACTTACCTTCTCGCCGCCGAAGACCGTCTCGGTGCTCTGGGGCACCGCGGACGGCGACGTCTCCGCGTCTGTGCTCGAGGCGCACGAGCGCGCGGTCGACGCCTCGCTCGCCTTTCTTCAAGACCACGCCGCATTCACCCGCATGGGCGCGGGCGGCGTGTTCCAGGTCGACTCCGAAGGTTTCCTCGCCGCGGCGTTCACGCACGGCACCTCGCGCGCCGCGGACCCACAGCTTCACACTCACGTCCTTGTCGCCAACAAGGTCCGCTCGGCTGACGGTCGTTGGCGCTCACGTGATGCCCGTGAGCTGTTCGAGCACCAGAAAGCCGCCGGAATGCTCTACAAGGCGGCACTCAGCGCTGAGCTGACCACGTCACTCAGGGTGCGCTGGACCGAGGTCGACGAGAACGGCATCGCCGAGATCGAGGGCGTGCCGCAGGTCCTCGTCGAAGCGTGGTCCTCTCGTCGGAAGGCCGTCGAGGAGATGGGAAGCCAGCTCGTCGCCGAGCGCGAAGCCGACCTTCGGCGCGAACTGTCGCCGTCTGAACGCGCCACCGCCTACCAGCTCGCCGCTTATCGCACCCGTGCCCCGAAGGTCGAGCCCGACACTCCGACCACGAAACTGATCGCGCGTTGGCGCGAAGAGGCTCGCTCCTGGGGCCAGGAGCCCGAGCAGTGGCTGCCGAGCGTCCTCGGCCACGAGGCAGCGCAAGAGACGCTCGACCGTGTTGCGATCGTTCGCGCGACGATCGAGCGGCTGCAGTCGACCAAGGCGACGTGGGGCCGCTCGGATGCCGTCGAGGTCCTCTCGACGCTCGTCACTAGCTCCCATGCCGATGAGGTCCGAGGCCTCGTCGACGAGCTTGCCGAGGTGGTGCTGCGAAACGACGCGGTCTGCTCGCTTGCCGCTCCCCTCCCGGCCGAGATGCCAAACGTGCTACGCCGTCGCGACGGCATGACCCAGATCGAGCGGCACGGCGCGACTCGTTTCACCACCAAGAAAACGCTACGCGCCGAGGGTCGCGTCCTCGAGAGCGTCGCGAACGGGATCGATGCGAGGGCCGCGATCGTGCCAAGCCGCATCGTGAACGACGTACTCAGCGAGTCCATTCTCGGCGAGGACCAGCGCCGAGCCGTGCACGACCTCCTCAGCGGCGGCGAGCGCGTCGCACTGCTCGTCGGCCCGGCCGGGGCGGGAAAGTCCCGCGCGCTCCACTCGGCCCGCGAGGGATGGGAGCTCGCCGGCTATCACCTCGTCGGGATCGCGCCTTCGGCGATGGCGGCCTCTGTCCTCCATGAGGAGGCGGGCATCGCCTCGGACACCCTCGCCCGCTTCCTCCTCGATCTGGAGAACGGAAAGCGACGACTCACGAACCGCGACGTCGTCGTGCTCGACGAGGCGACGATGGCGCGGACCGACGATCTCGACGCGTTGCTCGGCGAGGTGACTCGCGCCAACTCGAAGCTCGTCCTTGTCGGTGACCCACAACAGCTCGGTAACCGCCACAGGTTCCGCCCAACGTGTGGCAGGTGGTGCCGAAAGGTCACAGGTTGGTCAGGCGAGCTTCGTCGACCTGATCGGCCAGGTAGTACTCGACGCCGTGGTAGCTCATGCCGAATAGCTCAGTCACCAGCATCG
>DATCDR010000140.1:0-2510 GCA_036510575.1 Acidimicrobiales bacterium
ACATGCCGAACGAGCCAGCTGAGTCGAACTTCAAGAACCGCATCACCGCCACCGCTTATCCCTCCGAGGAGCGCAACGGTCTTGTGTGGACTTACATGGGCCCGCGAGACGCTGCACCGCCGCTTCCTGACATCGAGCCAACGCTGCTCCCCGAGGGGGAGTACTGGACCTATGCCGTCCAACGCGAGTGCAACTGGCTCCAAGGTCTCGAGGGTGACATCGACACGGTCCACGTCGGGTTCCTGCACGGCGGACACCGGAGGCTCGAGGACGCCGTTCCAGGGAGCATGGCGTACTACGGCGTGGCGGATCGGACGCCTCGTTACAACGTGGTCACCACCGACTACGGCGCGATGTATGGCGCCTACCGCCCAGCTGGCCCCGGTGAGCTCTACTGGCGGATCGCGCAGTTCCTCTTCCCGTTCTGGGTCCAGACTCCGAGCGGGATGCTCGGCCACAAGATTCACTCCAAGGCCTGGGTGCCGATGGACGATCACCACACACTGGTGTTCGTGACCTCTGCCAACCAGCGCAACGTGGACATGACTACTGCCGCCCCTGGTGATCCACTGTCGCCGAGCACGCTCTTGCCGAATACAACCGATTGGTTCGGTCGTTTTCGCTACAGCCAGACCGCGGCGAACGACTACCTGATCGATCGCGAGCGGCAGCGCTCGCTCCAGAGCTTCACCGGCATCCCAGGGCGTTCGCCCTACTCCGAGGACCAGGCGGTCACCGAGTCGATGGGTGCGATCCTCGACCGGTCGATTGAGCACCTAGGTAGCTCCGACGTGATGGTCGCCGAGGTGCGCCAGCTACTACTGGCCGCAACCAACGCCTTGGTCGAGCACTCCGAGGTGCCGGCAAGCGTCGACTCCCCCGCCTGCTATGGCGTGCGGGCAGGGGCAGTGATCCTCCCCGCAGCTCTGGACTGGCTAGAAGGCATAAAGGGTCTGCTTCCTGCCTTCGTCGAGCATCCCGAGCTCGACCTCTCCCAGGAGTTCGGCCTCTCGAGCTAGTGCTGTCACCGAAAACTTTCGCCCTATAGGGGCGGCGGCTTGTGGCTCCTCGCAGCTGACTAAACGACAGCCACTACGAGCGACTCCCCGGGATCGTCAGTTCAGTGATCCGGTTCCCGAAGCGGACCACAGCAGGCCCGGGACCAACGCCGCGTCGATGCAACTGCATCGAAACGCGGCGCCGGTCACGCCGGGCGCGGCCGGGAAGGTTCCGACCTGCTCGACGGTGCACGACCGTCAACCCCGAAAGGTCGACGTTGGTCCCACCGCTTGTTGATTTGGCGGCGATGTTGGCTGCACCGACGACATCGCGATGCGCTCGGAGACCACAGTGTGGGCAGGTGAAGTTCCTTCCTTTGGGTTTCGGGACCTTACAGCGACAACGCGGGCACGTCGAGGAAGTCCCGCGCTCGTCGGCGAGCTGCACGGCGATGCCGGCGACCTCGGCCTTGTCCTTGAGCGTCGAGATCAGCTGGCCGACGCGCCATTTGGAAACGGCGAGATTTTGTCGTGCGCCAGACTCAACCTCGAGCAGTCCGCGCGGATCTCCGACGACGAGCGTCGAAATGCCGTGGTCGATGGCGTGCTCGATCACAGCTTTGCCGCTTCGTGGCGCGCCTGGGAGAGGCGCCTTCGATGACGTGCTTCTAAGGCGCGCGTCCGAGACCGGTACTTGCGCCATCGCCTTGACCCTTTCATTCCCTTCGCCGGTGCACGCCGCGCAACCGCCCGGCGGCGGGCCTTTTGGTCAGCTAGGTGCAGCCTGGACTCCGCGCGGATCGCCCGGCCCGAAACGATGAGCGCGCCAGACTCGGCTACGACGGCGAAGGGATTGATGATGCCGAGGTCGATCCCGGCGACCGTGTTCACGCTGCCTTTCGCAGGGAGCTTGACGGCGACCTCTGCGCAGATGTCGACCAACAGACGGTTCGCCTCATGCACGAGGGTCACGGAGCGGATCTGGTCGCCTCGATAGGGCAGCTCGCGCGCCAGACGCTGAATGAGCGGCAAAGCGCCGCGCGCGAGCTGTAGCCGTAGACGGCGGCCGTCGATGACAAACGTGCCGGCGTAATAACGAGACGGCACGAGGGATCGCTTTCGCCTGAGATAGCGGTCGAGCGCGTCGCCGTCGCTGCGTTTTTTCGCCGTCGTCATCCACGCGTCGGCGTAGCGACGAAGGATCGAAAGCGCGCCGGTGATCGAGAGCTCCCCGAAGTTGGAGTTTCCTTCGCGCGTGAGCTCTCGGCAGAGCGCTTGGTAGTTGGCGATCGGAGCTTCGCCACCTTCACGCCGTGCGGCATTCAAATCGAGCACCCACGACCAGAAATCTCCTCCTGCACGAAGGAGCGCATAACAGGTTGCGCTGCGACGTGGTCGTGCGGATGGCGATGCGACAGCTGCGATAGACGACGGCCGGTGCGTCGGCGGCTCGAGTTCGTGGCACGGCGGAGAGTGTTCCAGGGGGTTGTGACACAGCAACGCTTCCGGCGC
>DATCDR010000141.1:0-11792 GCA_036510575.1 Acidimicrobiales bacterium
GCGCGTAGGATCGCCGAGGATCTCCCTCGGGTTCTCGAAGCGTTGCTGGACCGGAGAGCGACCGAGTGCCATGGGTAAATTCTTGCCGACCCCCGGACATTTCGCGAATCGAGAGGGCGATTACTTCAGGGGCGTCCTAGCCGTCGACGGGTCTGGAGAAGTGCTTCGGTGCATAACCGGCAGCGAGGACACTCGGCTTCCGTTGGCGGGACGCTGGGCTGTGGCCAATCGAGCGTGCTGTAATCGTATGGAGGCGCAGTGGGCCTTCTCCAGCGCACAACATCCTGATCCGACAGATTGTCCCGACCTACTTGCCACCTGCGTACCGAAGGAAGCCGCCGTACTTGGTGTTTGGAGCTGGCGGCGCGGCAAATGCGGATGTGACCGCCTTGCTTAGGTCCATCGCCACATCGACTCCGATGCGACCGTCCCTGAGAGAGGCGCGTGGGAGTGCCGTGAGTCACCAGACATGACTGCCTTTCTGAACAGGACGTTCTACAGGCGCAAGTCAGGGTGACACTCAAATTCAAGTCGGAAGTACCTTGCTGTCGATCAAGCACGTGCGCTGGCCGCGTGTCCTCCTGAGAATTGGCCAGCCGAGCTGCCGACTCGCCTACCTTCAGGATCGGGACTCGTCGGCGGTACAAGCTCCGAGCTCCAGGGAGCTACCACTCTTTTTTGGAGCGGACCCGTGAGGTTTCACCGCGGAAACTATCGTCGAAGCCTACCGAACTTGTACTCATAGCCCACAAATTCTGTAAAGGTGTTGTAATCCCACCGTTGAAATTCAAGTCGAATGGACTTAGACTTGCATTTGTGGATCACGACCTGCTGGCAAATAGTCCAATCGGTCAGCTTGTGCCGATCCAAGGCACGGACGCTCGCTACGGGCCGTACGCATGTTTCGCTTACCTTCCCGATGAGCTACCCGAATCGCTGGACCTGGGGAACATGGAAACGCTCCGGGGCGTCACCGATGCCACCGCTGCTCTCGCTCGTCTGGATCAAGCGTGTTCCCAGCTCCGCGAACCCGGACTTCTGATTCGCCCTGCGCTGTATCGCGAAGCACTCGACACGTCAGCGCTCGAGGGAACTTATGGCCAGCTAACCGAGGTACTGGAGGCAGGACTTTCAGTCTCGGCGTTCCAGTCTCCTGAAACGCGAGAGATCCTCGGGTACGTTCAAGCCGCATTGCACGCGTTCGCCGAAATCGGTGAGCGACCGATCTCCATCGGGCTACTCGCTTCAGCTCAGGCTGAGATGTTCCGCAATGCCGACGGCGCGCCAACCGACGTTGGCAAAGTCCGAGAACGCCAGGTGTGGATAGGTCCAGAGGACAGCTCGATCACAGAGGCGCGCTTCGTCCCGGTACCAGGTGATGACCGATTGCACTCCGCTCTCGACGGTTGGATCCGATGGGTTGAAGATCCACATGGCTGGCCAGTTGTGCTTCGTGCGGCGATTGCTCACTACCAATTCGAGACTCTGCATCCGTTCAGCGACGGCAACGGTCGAATCGGAAGACTTGCGATCGTGCTGCAGTTACTTCGCGCGGGGACGATCAAACACCCGGCGATTACTATCTCACCCTGGCTATTCAGGCATCGCGAGGAATACCAACAGCATCTATTCCTCGTGAGCCGGACCGGCGACTGGGGTCCGTGGATCCAATTTTTTTGTCACGCGATCGTAGATCAATGCGCAGCGCTAATCGCCGGAGCCGAGCGGCTCAACCTTTGGCTCGATGAATCTCGGCGGCTCATCAATGAACGTCGCTGGGCAGGAAAAATTCATGACGTGCTTACGGATCTGACGCAGTGGCCGATGATCTCGATCGCCGCTACCGCGGCGAGGTTTGAACTCACGTCAACGGCTGCTACAAACATCGTCAATCATCTCGTCGAGGTTGGGATTATTGAGGAGGTAACCGGGAGGTCCTACGGTCGTGTTTTCGGAGCAGCCGTGGTGATGGACATTGTCGACGCCATCTGATCACCGACACCCGGGCCTCTAGTTCGTGGAAGATCGACTCGGGCGGTGAGCGGCGAACGACGCGCAGGGCAGTGCAGTGCGGCCACAGCCGCTGCGCCTCCTGTTCGCCATGCTGCCGACCTCCTCTTCAGGACCAGCAAATACGTCGCGGTCTCGGCCAAAAGCGCCTGACATCGTCATGCTTCGCTACTTCGTCGCTGTTGTGCTCGGACCGCGCCCTCGTCCGTGCCGGACGAGCGGTAGGTTGAATGGCGTGCCACGCGTCGTCGTCTACTTCGCTCGAGAACGCCAAGTTGGCGAGAGGACGAACCGGTTCGGGCCGGTGAACATTTAACGGCGAGCGACGAAGGGACGGGGACTATGACGACCAGCGATACGACGCGGTTCGAGATCAAAAGTGAGGTTATCTGCAGCGATGGCATCTGCGGAGAGTTGAGACGCGTGGTCATGGACCCAATCGCTCGCACGTTGACACATCTTGTCGTTAGGTCGCCGAAACGATGGTCGATGGGTCGTCTCGTGCCGATCGACCTCGTGGAGTCGACAGGTGAACAGATTCGACTCCACTGCACAAAGGCCGATTTCGAAGCGCTCGACCAAGCGCGTGTCACGGAGTTCTTGACCGGTGGGGGTGAGCAGTGGGGCTACGAGAAAGACCACGTCCTCTCGCTTCCGTACTACGCACTGGTGATGAACGCGCCGAGCGGGATGAGCGCCGGCGTTTCTGGCACTGGCTTAGGAATGGGCATTGGCTCGATCTCTTATGACCGGGTTCCCGTCGGCGAAGTCGAGGTGCACCGCGGCGACCACGTGCACGCGACCGACGGCGACATCGGGCGGGTCCAGGGACTCGTCATCGATCCAAGCGACCACCACGTCACCCACGTCCTGCTCGATGAGGGGCACCTTTGGGGGAAAAGGGAAGTGGCGATCCCAATCAGCGCGGTGACGGGACTCGACCATGGCGTCGGACTCAACCTCACCAAGGACAACGTGCGAGACCTGCCCGCGGTCGACATCCATCACGGGGAGTGATCACCACTCCATCGCATCACCCACCGTTCGCCACCTGTACTGACAACCGAGGCAGTGGCCGTGGCGAGATCAGCGGATGGCGTGCTTCGAGCGACTCTGGACGTCGACGAACCCTGGAGAACGCGCCCTGACTTCGAGTTGGCAGACGCATTCGGGCTCGAGGAACACGAAAGCACCGACAAGAAGGCTTGAAACTTTCATGACAGCGACTGCGTGATCGCAATGCCAGCGTCTTGTCGGTAGGGGCGTGTCTCGGAACTGTCGGTGAGATGGGCGCAAGCGCCCAAGGACACCCGAGCGCGCGGAGGTCGACCGCGATTTCAGGGGGTTTCGAGAGCCCATTGTCGAGGCGGATGACACGCACCACCCACGTAGCTGATGAGATTGACGCGGACACAACGGAGTAAAGGCGAACAGCAGGCCACTCGCCGATGTTAAGAACATCGGGTCGAGCCGGAGTTGCCAGGCGAACCAGCCGTACTAGGCGAGCAACTGCTTAAGGGGCACGGCGACGAGCCTCAGCCCTTCACGGTATCGTCACGTAGTAGCACTGCGTTGCCCCGGACCCCGGCGATGCGTCCTAGTCAGACGCGAGGGAGACCGGTGGCCGTTCGACAACTCGAAGCACTTCATGTTCGGACCTACGAAGAAGGTCGCGGGGATAACGGCGCCTCCCAAGCCTGGCGTCCGCCCTATGAACAGAGGATCGGTCCAGATCTTGACGCGCCTCGCTCGTCGTCTCAGCTTCCGAGGCTCTCGGTCCAGAGTCCGCGACGTAAAATCTCCTCGTTGCCACGTGGGGTCGAGGTTCTCGGGAACTCCTTTGGATAATGTCCAACCGCCAGCACCCAGCACCTCATCCGAGCTTCCAGAAGTGGAACCGGAGCACGCGGACGACCACGGTCCGGAAGTCACCGCGCTGATCATAAGCGAGCACGGCCAACTGCGCGTCGACATGCTCGCGTTGCTGCATGGACTCGATCCCATCGATCGACGTCGAAGATTCCAGGATTTGGCCCGAAATCTGCTCCGGCACGACACGGCCGAACAGGAGGTGATCTACCCGATCCTCGCTCGACTTGAAGAAGGATCGGAGCTCCGCTCAGAAGCACTCCGACAAGAGCAGGTCATAGCCGCGGATCTGACGCGTCTCCTTCGACGCCTCCTCTGGCACCCGGACGGACGAAAGACGCGGCATCGAATCGAAGAGTTCGCAGGCCGGCTAGAGCAACATCACGACTTCGAAGAACAGTCCCTTCTTCCTGTGATCTCCGTCGCGGAACCGAAATCGACCCGCCAGATGATGGGTACATGGACCGGGTACGCGGAATCGATCGCGCCTACGCGGCCACACCCCCACGGTCCCCAGCGACTTCCGGGTCTCATGACCTTCGGTCTCGCACTCAGCTTGATGGACCGGATGCGAGATCGAGCACGACGGCTCATTTCGCGGCGACGAGAGCGACGACGTTGAGTAGTCCAAATGGACGTCTATCGCACGGCGTATCGAAGGCATTCGAAAAGGCGCTACATATCCGAAGTTCAAAGAGAGGAACTGAATCATGACGAAAACCGCGGGCGACTATCTCTGCGAGCGGCTCATCGAGTGGGGCGTCGATACGATCTACGGCTTCCCCGGCGATGGCATCAATGGCATCCTGGGCGCGCTCGGACGCCATGAAGACCAGCTTCGTTTCATCCAGACTCGCCACGAAGAGATGGCCTCGTTCATGGCCTGCGGGCACGCCAAGTTCACCGATGAAGTAGGCGTTTGTCTGGCAACGTCAGGACCGGGTGCGATCCACCTTTTGAATGGGGCGGATTCAACCGGTCAGCGCAAGAACCTCGGCGAGCTTCTCCGCTGGTGTCATGAATCCAAGCGCTTTGCGTGGACGACCGTTCAGGCTATCGGCGATACGAGCGAGCTCTTCGGCGCTGTGGAGCGAGAGGTCGGTTCCCTTCGGCATGTACTGGCGCAAAAGACCATTGGTGTTCTCGTTCGCCCCTCGCTGCCAGGGTTAACCGGCCAATCGGGGCCGATTAGGGTCCGGCTCCTTCCGTGACGAGAGTTGATCAGCGACGCGCGGGGGTTCGCCGAAGCTTGCGGAGTTCCTCTTCGTGGTGTCGCACCTTTGCGGCGACAACCTCAAGGCCTTGGCGGAGGTGGTCGAGCTCCACGACTAGCCCGGAGAGGCTGTACGCGTCGCGACCTCGGCTGCGATGCTCCTCGACGATGGCGCGGAGCTCTGGCCGGCGATAGAGGGTTGCCTTGGAGATTCCGACGCGTTCGGCAACCGCCGCGAAGGTGATGGCGGCACCTTCGTCGGAGAGCACAGCGCAGGCGTCCTCGATCTGTGCGATGAGCTCGTTCATGCGCTTTCAGCTTCGATCTTGGTGACGAACTTGTCGAGCCGGTCGATGAGCCGGCGGTGCCGCGCGGCCTCCTCACCCCAACCACGTGCTTCAGCATCGGCCAACAGGTCGGCTGCGTCGGCGCGTTGGGTGCGCAGCGTGGGAAGGAACGTCGCGTCCGAGCGAAAGTTCGGGCAGTACTCGCAGATATTGGTGTAAGCGCAGGCACCCTGAGCGAGGGTCCGGACGCAGTAGCCACCCGAGAGACGGGACTTGAGGAGTGGTGCCTTGCGCCAGTCGGTCTCGAGGGTGACCGGCGTCGCTTCGGGTAGCGCCGCGCCGAGGCGTCCCTTCGCGAGGGCGAGTGCCCGTTCGTACTCGGCGCGCACGGTCTCGTCGAAGAGACGCCCATAGCGCAGGCTCATCTCCGCGGAAACGTGTCCAAGCATTGCCATGAGGCTCTGCAGCGAGCAGCCAGCATTCACGAGGGCGGTGGCAAAAGTATGCCTGAGCTGATGAGGGACGACGTCGTCAAGTCCGGCTTCGTCTGCCGCCCGATGGAGCTCGTCTCGCAACGTGCCCGAGGTGACCCGACGTCCATGGTGGGTGAGGAGGAACTCGACGAGCTTGCCGCTCCTCGGATGGCGAAGCGGCCGACCCGGAGATCGGCGCTCGACGATCCGGTCGACGAGAGCGACCGTGTCGTCGTCGAGGGGAACCATCCGTTCGGTCAAGAGCTTGCCGAGGGGCACCTTCAACCACGCCCCTTGACCGGGCACCTCGTGAATGCAATCGAGCTCGAGGTCGAGCAGCTCTCCGATCCGGATGCCGGTGGCGCGTGCCAGCAAGAGCGCGTCGGCGCTGAGGCGGTTGGGCGAGGCATAGAGCGCGTCGGCAAGACGGCGGTCGGAATCGGGAGGCAGGTAGCGCGGGAGTGGTCGCGGAAGCCGAGGGCTGTCGCGCTCGAAGATGAGTCGACGTCTTGGCGCTTCCTCCCAGCCCCACTCCGTCATCGCCTCGAGCATCCGGCCCACCGCTTGGATGCGGCTGCGCCGTGTCGAGATGGCGACCGGCTCGCCGCTGCGGTGGTTGACCGCTGCGGCAACCGCGGCCAGATAGGGCTCGATGTGTTGCCGGCGATCGAGATCGGCGAAAGTGGAGAGTTCTGGATAGCTGGCGGTGAGGAATCGTCCGAAGTGTGCGAGCTCGCTAGCTGTTCCCGACACCGTCGAACGAGACAAGGTGGCCGACAACCGGTCGAGGTAGGTAGCGATCGAGTGGCGCAACTCGTCGTTGGTTCCGACGAGGTACTCGTCCCAGGTCCAACGCGCTTGCTTCGAGCCTGGCGCAGCCTGTGCCATCGGCGCTCCGAGGTGGTAGAGCACCGCACGGGTCGCAAAGAGCGCGATCCGGTAGTGCTTGAACTCGCGGCCGTGGCGGAGCTCGCGACCGGCGATCGCCGTCTCGAACGCGGATGCGTCGTCGTCGCCCAGCTCTTCGAGGCGTTTCCCGGACTCGATGAGCAGGCGGATGGCGACTTGTGAAGCCATCCCTTCTCTGGCGCGAAGTGAGTACCCGAGTGCTTCGGCAGCATCGAGGAAGACCGCGACGTCACTGCCGAGCGGGCTGAAGGCTCCCTCTTTGAGCACGCCTGCCAGCTTGCGCTCGAGCAGGTAGTCATAGCCAGGGTGGAGATAGCCGTTCAGCATGAGGAAGTTGATCATCGGACGGATCTGGGTGCCTTCGTCCAAGCGTTCCTGGAGCGGTAGGGAGGCAAAACCCTGTGGGTCGGGGAAGCGCCGCAGCAAGGAGCGCGCGCCGACGAGAAACGTTTGGTTCCCCACCTTGCGCAGTGCCAGCCACTCGACGAACGCATCGTAGAGAGCAACGGACTCGGAAGGGATCGGCCATGGTGCGACCGACATCAGCGCCCGGCCTGACGTTGGCGTTGGCGCGCTCGGGCTTCGTCGTAGGAGCGGCGGACGTGAGCCGGTGAGAGGTGTATGTAGGCCGCCGCGGAGTCGACGTGGTCGTGGCCCATCAGCGCCTGCATGACCGTCAGGTCCACACCGGCTTCGGCGAGCGCCGTCCCGAAAGTGTGCCGGAGCGCGTGCGGGTGACCGGCGGGGACCCCGGCGATATCGCGGTGGTAGCGGAAAACCCGGCGAAGGCCCTCGGGGGTGAGCGGCTGGCCGCGATGCGGACCTTTGGCAACGACGAAGAGCCGCTTCGACGTGGTCTCGGGGCGCTCGGCCAGTAGGTAGGCCTGCACGAGGCTGGCGACATCGGGATCGAGCGGAACTCGACGTTCCTTGTCCCCCTTGCCGATCACCCGGATCCATCCGCGACCGATGTCGACGTCGGTGACGTCGAGGCCAAGCACCTCGGCGCTGCGGAGCCCCGAGAACAACATCAGGCCGGCGACCGCCCGGTCGCGATCGGTGCGGAAACTGCCGAGGAGCGTCTTGGTCTCTGCCGGATCGAGGCCGCGCGGTAGGCGCCTCGGTTCGCGCACGCGCAGCTGCGAACGCGAACGCGGCCGGGCGAGATGGCCGAGCATCCCCGAGCGCTCGCCCTTGGTCGTTCGCCGGGCGGCAGCCCCCCGGGGCACAGGGTTCCTCGACTCGGGCTCGCGCATCTGACGGAAAGAGAAGAGGCCGGAGATCGCTGCCATGCGCCGGTTCACCGTTGTCGGCGCATAGCCCATTGCCCGGCCGCTCCGAAGCGGGACGACGTTCCCGCCGCGTTGGCCTGGAAGCGTGACCTCGCGACACGCCGCCAGGAAACGCAAGAGCGTGTCGGTTGTCACATCGCCAAGCGCCGTGCCGTCTCTCGACAGCCACCTGCAAAAGCTGAGGAGATCGAATGCGTAGGAGCGAACCGTGCGTGGTGAGTAGTTCCGGTCAACGAGATAGGCGAGGTATTCGTTCGCGAGCGCGAATGACGCAGCGTCGGGGCCCGCGAGCACCCAGCGGTCATCCATCCGAGCCACCGTCAGCGCGTTCGAATGTTCTTCATTCGTCATGCCCTGTTCGTATCAACTGTGGTGCGCGAGGTGGTGGATTTCCTATGAATATCGACGATCTTGTTGCTGCTGCCCCGAAACATTGGCCGGATAAGGGAGGGCTGTGGGGGTCGCAGAAGTAGATCTGGATGCCGGTGTCGATCGTGAAGCGCTCGTGGCTCGACATCTCCCTGCCCTGATCCCAAGTGATGCTCCGCTGGAGGTGCTCGGGGAGCCCAGTGATGGCTGTCTGCATTGCGTCGTTGACCTTCTCGGCTTCACGCCCGTCGGGCAGGTGCAAGAGCATCACAAAGCGCGTGCAGCGCTCGACGAGGGTGCCGACGGCGGAGCGGTTCATCGCGCCGACGATGAGGTCCCCCTCCCAATGTCCCGGCACTGCTCGGTCGTCGGCCTCGGCGGGCCGGTCGGTGATCATCACCTTGTTCGGGATCGATCCGCGCCGCTCGACGCGGCTTTTAGGACGGCGCCTGGCACGGCCTGATCGCAGGCAGCGAGTTAGCTCACGACGGAGCTCGCCACGGCCTTCGACGAAGAGCGACTGATAGATCGTCTCGTAGCTCACCCACATCATCGGATCGTCTGGGAACACGATGCGCAAGCGGTCGGCGATCTCTTCTGGCGACCACCAGAGCTCGAGCCACTCCGTCACCTTGGCGGCGAGAGGGCCGTGGCTGAGCTTTGTGAGCTTTGGACGAAGTGAGCGCTCTCTCGCCCTCGTGTGCGCTCTCCAACCCTCGTAGCTCTCTCGCCCACCGTTGGCGCTGACCTCGCGCGAGATCGTCGAGACCGCACGACCGAGCCCACCGGCGATCACCGTGAAGGTCTCCTCACGTTCCAGGCCCGCCCGGATCTCTTCGCGATCTGCGCTCGAGAGCCGTCCTGGCGCTGGCGTCCACTCCCTTGCAGGCGGTGCCGGATCGTTGACCAAGACCCTTGCGACCGAAGTCTTCGAGCACTCGACCATGCGTCCGATCTCGCGAAGGGAGTGTCCAAGGGCGTGAAGACGATGGACCTCCCGCTCGAGTTGTCCAGAGATTCGTTTCGCCATTCGGGTCTCCTCGGTGAGTCACCCCAACAGTGGGTTACTCACGAAGGAAAAGCGCGGACCCCTTGAATCCGCCTGGTCTCTATGACGCGAAGTTGGACCACCGGCCGGTGGTCGCGATCGTCGGTCAGACCTTCAATCGAGCAATGGGCGGCGACTTCCAACAAGAGGTCAATCTTCTCCAGCTCTACTCGGACGTTGCTTCCGCCTACGTGCAGCAGGTGACCGATCCCTCGACGATCCGCCACATGATCGATCGTGCGATGCGTATCGCGAAAGCCGAGCGCACCGTCACCTGTGTGATCGTGCCCGCCGACATCCAGGACATGGACGCCGTACCCGAGCAGCCGCTCAAAACGCACACCGTGCACTCCGGCGTCGGATGGTGGCCGCCTCGACAGATCCCTTCCATAGACCAGCTGCAATCCGCAGCGGACATTCTCAATACCGGCGAGCGGGTTGCGATCCTCGTAGGACAAGGAGCGCTGCACGCAACCGATGAGGTCCTCGCCGTGGCTGACGCACTAGGGGCCGGAGTCGCAAAGGCTCTCCTTGGAAAGGCCGCGATCCCCGATGACGTCACCTACTGCACGGGCTCAATCGGACTTCTCGGCACGAGGGCTTCTTGGGACATGATGCAAGGCGCCGACACGCTGCTCATGATCGGGAGCAGCTTTCCGTACTCGGAGTTCCTGCCTCCTATCGGACAGGTAAAGGCGATCCAGATCGATCTTTCTGCGCGGAATCTCTCGATTCGCTATGCCATGGACCTCGCGCTCGTCGGCGATTCGAAAGACACCCTCGCGGAGCTGTTGCCGTTGTTGCATCACAAAGAGGACCGCTCGTGGCAGGAGGAGATCAAGAAGAACGTCTCCGAGTGGTGGCAGCTGATGGACGATCGCGGCCAGCCGTCCGATCTAAACGGCCGCATCCGGCCGCAAGGTCTGTTCTCGTCGTTGTCCCGGCACCTGCCTGACAATGCGATCTTGTCATCGGACTCCGGGACGGCAGCAAACTGGTACGCGCGACATATCAAGATCCGGACGGGTATGAAGGCGATGCTGTCCGGGAACCTGGCAACGATGGTGCCTGGCGTTCCTTACGCCATCGCCGCGAAGTTCGCCTTCCCCGACCGGGTGTCGGTGGCGATGGTTGGCGACGGCGCGATGCAGATGGGCGGTATGGCCGAGATGCTCACTGCGCTCAAGTACTACAAGACTTGGTCTGATCCGCGCCTCATCGTGCTCGTGTTGAACAACGAAGACCTCAACCAGGTCACCTGGGAACAGCGCGGTATGGAAGGCGACCCCCGATTCGCAGCATCGCAGGGAATCCCGTACATGGACTTTGCTGCGTACGCGAACCTCATCGGCCTGAAGGGCATCAAGGTCAGCACCGCCGCCGAGATCGAGGGTGCTTGGGACGAAGCGTTCGCCGCTGACCGACCGGTCATCGTCGACGCGATCACCACTCCCGATGAGCCTCCCATTCCCCCGCACATCACCCGCGAAGAAGCAGAGGCCCTCATGAAGTCCACGCTCGCGGATCCGAAAGAGGGTTGGCGCGGTGCGCTCGAGGGCGTTCGAGAGACCGTCCAATCGTTTCTCCCAGGCCGCTGACGATGCGAAGAGTCAACAAAAAAGGAGTCGAGAGTTCCGGTCTCGTCTCATTGGGCGAAGCGACCTACGTAATCGACCAGCTCGTAAAGGACATCCAGCACGGGACCTTCGAACGTTCGCTTTCGGGCCTCACGGCGTTGGCCGCGACGATCACGACGGCAGAGATCTTCTTCGAGCACTACCGGGCGAGCTTTGGCAACAAGTGGATGTGGAGCCCGATCATCGTCACGCCGCCGGTCGTCGTCGCCGGTGTGATGGGCGTGTTCAGCCGCAAGTGGGCAAAGACCGTCCTTCCGGTGACGGCGATCATCTATACCGCGGACGGTCTTCTGGGCGAGTATTTCCATATTCGCGGCGTCGCCCGAAAGCCCGGTGGCTGGGGTCTTGCCTCCTACAACGTGCCGATGGGACCGCCGATCGCTGCCCCGGGGCTGATGACCTTGGTCGGCGGCATGGGTCTGCTCGCGGCGATCATGCGTCGCGAAGAAGAGCGACGCTAGTGCGTGACCTCTCTCGACCGGATCATCTGCCGAACCTGCGTCAAGGCGGACAGCCCCGCGAATCCTCATGGCTTCCGCGTCAGCGGCGAGGCATCACGCCGCAAATGATCGGGCGCTACCCCGACTTCGACGTCTTCGACGCAGCGAAGACGTGGGACCCGGCCACAAGCAAGGTGATCTCCGATCGCATGCAAGTCGGCGGGAGTTTCGCGTTCTTCGCCGCC
>DATCDR010000142.1:0-2892 GCA_036510575.1 Acidimicrobiales bacterium
GCGCGAAGCGCGCCGTCGCCGAGCTCACGAAGGACTAACCCGTGCCGTGCAACGTCAGGGGGCCACCGTGTGCAGTGAGGTCGGCCAGCTCGTGCGCGCCGAGCGTCGCCATGTCATGTGCAGACAACGAAGCCGGCAACATCCGGTCTTAAACGAGGCCGCCAGAACCTACCTTCGACGACTAAACGGTGTGCGGTCTCGCTGGTAGTTCAGGCATCGGGACAAGACCGAGGCACCCGCGCGCGCTGGCGGACTCTCGCCCAATCTGAAATCTGCGGAGGACGAGGAGCACCGTGTCCGATCAGCGAGATGCCTCGGCGAGTTTTGTAAAGGTCCATCTCGCCAAGGGCCAGCCGATTCCGCCGCTCGAGCCGTCAGAGCCTCCTACCACGAACACGACCATGTTCTCGAGCCGATGCTGAGCGACTCGGGAAGCCTTGAGGGCGTCGTACATACACTGGTTTACCTGGTGGCTTATGAGGGCGATGTGTTGGCTGGCCTCATCGCAGTAGACCCTCTTTTTCAAAGGTGATTCGTAGACGTTGCAAAGCTGCCCGCATGCTCTCGTGGACTTCGCCTAGCGGGATTCGAAGGACCGCGGAAATGTCGCGGGCTGACAGGTGCCGGTAGATCGAAAGGAACAACACAGCCCGTTCGAGTGGCAACAGTTCCTGCAACGCACTCGCAACCTGTGCGGATGTTGGGCGAACTCCGGACCTGTGTTTCATCAGTTCGAGCCTCTGCTCACCTTTGACGCGAATATCTGATCTCGATCTACCCGCGGGGGAGAGTTTGAACCGTCGCCCCGAAGTCGTGGGTTGTCTTGACTCCGGAGCGCAACCGCATTCTGAAGGAAGGCTTGCTCCGAGGGAGCGCCTAGTGGGTCGCCTACGAAGTATCCCGACGAGTTCCGAAGCGATCGAGCGTCAGTACGAGTTGCGGCCGGTCGACTGCCGACGTCGTGGGTCGAAGGGATCCAGCCACCTCAGCGTTTCGATCAAAATTAAATACAGATCGGAATTACCATCGCCTGCCGAGCGAGGATATGTCCGAACCGAGCCGTCCCCTTTCGGGCGACGGACCCGAGACCGCGACGAAGAGGGTCTGGCGGTCTCGGCCATGGAGATCTCTTGCATCTCAGCCACGAGATGGGGAACGCGGCCCGCCCCCTACGGTCGTCGTTTTGGTCAAGCTTGACGACTCCACCGGTTTTCACCGCCGCCGAAGGCTCGTTTGCGCCAAGGAGCGCATCCCTCCAGGGTAAGAGATGCGGCTGCAGCTACCCAAGGGAGACCTCACGATTCTCGGACGGTGCGAGGATCGATTGTCTCGGACGGTGCGAGGATCGATTGCGCTCATCGACCAGAGTGCAGAGGACCTCGAAGAGAAGGGGGCTGTCCCTCACGATTACCGGCCGAAAGACTGAAGCAGCGTCGAGGTCACTCCGACTCCGTAGAGCTACACCTCTTGTTGGGACGCGATCGCTGTTGCCAAGGACCGAATCGAATCCGGGCGTTAAATACTTCGCCTACCAATACCGATCTCCATGGCGACTAACAAGCGATGCCCGCGGCTATGAACCCTGTGAACGTTAATTGAAGACGAGCGACCGTCGGTGTCTGGTCGTGTGGGCTGCCCCAGTTGCTCACGGAGGAGTGAGCGCGCCGGCAGGCCGAGGTCGTGACGAACTCGGTTCCGGTTCGTTGCGGCCGTCGTTATTAGGTCGTCATGCAAGAGCGGCCCTCCCACGACGAGGTCCTAGCGACCGACGCGAGAAGAACAGTCTGGTTCGTGCTACGGGATGATTCCGTTCTCGAGATAAGAGCGCGCCGATAGGTAGCTCAACCGTTCCAGCGGTTGGCCCACTTCACGAGCTTGACCGTGAGGATGAGCGTGACCGCGAGGTCAAGCGCGGCGGCCCAGTGAATTGAGAAGCGGTCGGTGTTCCGACGGAGTTGACCGAAGTTCGACAGCCACGAATTGGGTCCGCTCGACCGACCAACGTTGGCCGCGGACCACAGGACGTTTGTTCCGCTTCGCGTTCTTCTTGCCACGCGGTCGAATCTTCGGGATGACCGAACCGAGATGGCGAACGGCGCAGTCGTCGCGGACGCGGTCGTAGTCGTAGCCCGGTCGAGGTGAACGACGTCGACATCCACGAGCAGTCCGCGCGCTGCCACGGCATCGAGCGTTGGAGCGAACAAGGTGCAGTCGTTGGCGTTCGCCGAAGCAGGGACCCAGGCGACACGGATGCCGTGGGCATCGGTGGCGATCGACCACTTCCATCCCCGTTTGCCCGGTCAACCGGGCTCGGACCCGTTGCTTCGCCTCCAAAGGGTGCCTTGTGCTGCGACCCATCGATGGCAAGATCGGCGAGCTCGAGTCCGACGATCTTGTTGTAGCCCGAGATCGCTTCCTCGACGAGCGACGAAAAGACGCCGGCTTCGACCCACTCGTCGCGCCGCCGCCGAAGCGCTGACTCAGACGTGTCGGTCACGCGAGCAGCGACGTCCCAGCTGCAGCCCGTGACGAGTCGGACGAGGATGCCGAAGAAGCACCTGCGGTCGCTCGTGCGATGCCGATGACACCCGAGCGGGTTGGCGGTCGACGACCAGAGGAAGTGACCCTCTTAGTGCACTCGGAGGAATTCGAATCCCCAACCTTCTGATCCGGAGCGGCGGATAGTCGGCGCGGAGGTGTTCGCCCGAGAGGCTTCGGAGTGCCGCGTTCGCCTGGGTGCTTTCGCCTCGTGCTAGGACGCCCCTGAAGTAATCGCCCTCTCGATTCGCGAAATGTCCGGGGGTCGGCAAGAATTTACCCATGGCACTCGGTCGCTCTCCGGTCCAGCAACGCTTCGAGAACCCGAGGGAGATCCTCGGCGATCCTACGCGC
>DATCDR010000143.1:0-12494 GCA_036510575.1 Acidimicrobiales bacterium
TCGTTTCGGTCGCCACTCACCCGGCGATGCGCACGAACACCGTGTACCTGTACCTGGATTCGCGTCGAGGCTGTTCGTTCCGGTTCAGCAAGGATCGCATCGCCGGCCTTTTGCGACCGGCTGAGGTGCTCAACTCGGACACACCGTGGTTCGCCGGGGCAGGGCAAGACCAGAGTTCCGGAGGGAAGCATTCCGAAAGCGAGTTCCCAGGCCCGACGGTGCGCCGTAACTTGTCTTCCATCGACCTTTAGCCTGCCGGTGCCGCGGAGCGGATTCGTGCTCCCTAGCCAGAGGTGATGTTCTCCGGTGCGGTCAACATGGCGCTCGAACTGATCTGAAGCATCCTGGACCATAAGAAGCGAGTGTATCGGTCGGGTGTATCCAGAAGTGTATCGCGCCAAATTTAGGCTTCCCCTAAACCCGATACACCGGTTTCCCGCCAACAATGCATGTTTAGCTGGTCTGTTTAGGTGGGCCGCCCGGGTCTCGATCCCGGCGCCTTGGGATTAAAAGTCCCCTGCTCTACCCGATGAGCTAGCGGCCCCTGCACAGAGTGTGGCCGTGCGCGACGGCCTTATTCGCATGTCTGTGATCAGAGCATGGTAGGGGAAGAGCTGGCGGGGCGTGAAGCTCAAGTAGGTACGCGAGGCGTTGTCTCATCATCTGGCAGCTTCTTGCGGGCCTCATGCCCGGGATCCGCTCTGGTTGAGAGATACGAGCCAAGGATTACGAGCGGGAACCCGACCGCAATCCCCGCAGTGAATCGCTCGTGGAGCGCCAATACCCCGAGTAACACCGCGACGGCTGGATTGACGTACGTGATCACGGTCGCACGCGCCGGTCCGACCTCGGCGATCAACGCGAAGAAGGCGAGAAACCCGATCGCTGTGCAGCCAAACGCAAGGCCGGCGACTGCCTCGATTGTTTCGCCACAGACGTGATGGGGGATGTTGGTAAGGGCAAATGGTGCATAGATGATCGAGCCGAGGAGCAGCGACGTTGTGACGACGAGGACGCTCGGGAGCCCGACGAGGTAGCGAGAGATGATTATCGGCCCTGCCGCGTAGCCGATGGCCGTGATCGCCACCTCTCCGACTGCGATGAACTCGCCAGTGTGCACGTCAAGTCCGACGAGGACCGCCACGCCCGACAGTCCAACCAGGACGCCGACCATTCGCGACGCACCGATCGGTTGGTGAGATCCCGTCAGCTTCATGAGAGCGAGGGCGAGCAATGGCACGGTTGCTATCAGAAGGCCCGACAGGGAGCTCGGAAGGTGCTGTTCGGCACGAAACAGCATGAGCCAGGGAATCGCGAACTCGGCGACGGTGTAGCCAACCACGGCGCGCCAACGACGAAGCACCTGGGCCCAGCCTCCCCGTCGAATCGCGAAAGGCAGAAGTAGCAGCGACGCCGGCACCGTTCGGGCGAGCACCAAGAAGGACGGAGACAGCTCGCGAACTGAGATCCGGATGAGGAAGTACGGAAGTCCCCAGATGATGCCTACCGCCATGAACAGCAGCGCCCCACGTCGCGACACGCCTACGACCGTACTGCGACCTCAGCTATCGCGGGCGCGGGGAGCTTCCCAATACAGCAGTTCGTAACTACGCGTGATCAAAGGCCCTCGGTGACTGGTTGGTGGTGCGGTCGAAAGATGATCTTTTGGTAGACGAGGTACTTCGTTACCCAGAGGATGACGTTCATCGCGAGGAAGCCCCCACCGGCGAAGACGGTCCGCTCTCCGTGGTCGCCGGGAGCCGCATGGGTGATGAGGCCGGTACCTTCGCTCGTGATGAGCATCGACGCCAACGAGGTCGCCCAGTAGAGAACGACCTGCCTGCCTACTCGCTTTCGGTTGGCTTCCGACCAGATCCAGTATCGCGACAGCAAATATGAAGGGATCGTCCCCGCCAGTGTCGCGATCAGTGCAGAGGTGGTCGCACCGAATGTTCCAGACGAGTACAGCGCCAGGAGGCAAATCTCGCTGATCGCGAGCGATATGCCTGACGTCGCGGCGTAGCGGAACAGCCGAGGAGTGTGATCCTTCAGTCGGGCACCGACCGATGGCCTCTTCGACGCGACCTCAGGTCCGTCTGGGATCGGCTCGGTTTCGGAAATCATCTCGGAGTCCTCTGAGGTCGGGGCGCTCTCGGGAGCTACGTAGCTGCACGCTCCTGGAATTCCTATGTTACGCGACGATCGCGAATACAGCACCGCGTTCTGTTCAGCCGCGCGGCCCAGGCATCTCGGAGAGCGTTGCTTGCGATTCTCTAGCGGTCTTCGGCGTCCTCGGACGCGGCGAAGTCGAACAATGAAGGTCGGCCCTTCGGTTCGTCGTGCTCGACCACGTGGATAGTCGCCAACTCTCCCTCATTCGACTGTTGCTCACGGTGTGAGCGAACGAGTGCCGACGAGTCATGATCTATCTCTGATTCCCGGTCGGAGAGTCGGTGCATCGGCATGGTGCGTGCAGGTGCTCCACCCTCGGCCGAGTTCGCAGGGTGTCGAATCGCGTCGGTTGCTGGCGTCATCCTCATCGGCGTTCGGGTAGGACTTGGAGCAGCCGGAGTGACCGCTCGCAGGTCGTCTCGTCGATTTGGCTCGGCGACTCGACTCTGCGAGGCGGACTCATGGTTGAACTCATCCACGGTGGCGTCGATAAGGCTGCGGAGCTTCTCCAACTCACCGAGCGCAAGCTTTCGTTGCCCCTGGAGGAATGTTGTTTGCGCCACTGCTTTCGAACGTTCCTGCTCGACCCGCTCGAGGAAGCTCTCGCGGCGGCGCGCGAGCTCGACACCGACCGCTTCGGCACGGCGGTGGGCCTTCTCGATGGTTGTGTCGGCCTCGATCTTCGCGTGCTCAAGCAGCTGTGCGGCATCTTTCTCGGCGGTCTGACGCAACGCGTAGGCGCCGTCCCAAGCATCTTGGAGGATGCGCTGTATCTGCTCACCGATCGTGTCGAGAGCTGGCATCTTTTCGATGCGGTCGGCAGTCTCGAGCGCCGAGACTCGACGGTGGAGCTCGCGAAGTTGTCCGACTGCCGCGGTGAGCTTTCGTTCGGCCTCCGAGGCGCGCGCCGTTGCAACCTGCAAGCGTCGTTCCTGGTCCGAAATGTAGCGATCGACCTGCTCCGGGTCGTAGCCGCGACGAAATGAGTCGAAGACGGGACCTGACTCCTCGTTTTCGATGGGTGCGCTCTCGTTCTCCAAAGGAACCCCGTTCTGGCGTCGTGAAGGCTCGCTACCCGCCACTCCGCTGGCGTGCTTTCAGCCGCTGTAGTTTCCCGATGGTACTGAGCAGAGGACGAAAAACGTGGGATACCGCTCCTGGTTGGCCTTGTAAATCCTCGGCTTCGTCGGGCCAGCGCGTCGAAGCCGGCAGGTCCTGGTTTATCTCGCGCACCGATACGATGCAGAGCGAACGCCAGAGAGGTCAATTTGACCCCCTGAAATTGGTGAGCACGAGTCGGCGCGAGACCGCGGCGAGCAAGGAGCACGAGGTGGCCCAAGTCGAAGCACCTTTGATCGAGCCGGCGGTAGTCGAGCGCGCGCTCGGAAGAGCCCTCGGGCGTGGAGGTGAGTTCGCGGAGATCTTCGTCGAGGACCGTCGCTCCACTGGAGTGTCGCTGGACAATCGAAAAGTCGAAGAGGTTTCATCGGGTCGCGACAGGGGGGCCGGAATTCGCGTTGTTGTCGGGGACACGACCGGTTTCGCCCATACCGCGGACCTGAGCGAGTCAGGTCTGCTCGCCGCAGCGGAAGCCGCTGCTGCGGTTGCGCGAAGCGGCGGACCAGGGGTGCGTGAGATTGCGCTCGAAGGTCGTAGCGTCCCGTCGCCGAGCAGTGTGGAGATCTACCCAGAGACGATCACGAAGACCGCCAAGGTGGAGTTGCTGCTCCGCGCCGACGAAGCGGCGCGAGCTAGCGGTGCCGCGATCGTCCAGGTGTCGGCGGGCTACGGCGACAGTCGGCGACGGATAATGGTGGCGAACTCCGACGGACTTTTGAGCTTCGACGATCAGGTTCGGACGCGTCTTTCGGTCATGTGCGTGGCGTCGGGAGACACGGGGATGCAGACGGGCTACGAAACCGCTGCGTTCACGATCGGGTTTGAGCTCTTCGACAAGGTTTCTGTCGAGGAGACCGCGCAGATCGCTGCGCATCGTGCCCTCTCCAAGCTTGCCGCTCGTCCGGCGCCGTCGGGCGTGGTGCCCGTCGTGATTAAGAGCGGCACGGGTGGAATCCTCTTTCACGAGGCCTGTGGTCACGGACTCGAGGCTGACCACATCGTCAAGGACGCATCGGCTTACCGAGGACTTCTCGGAGAGCTTGTTGCAAGCCCACTCGTCACGCTTGTTGACGATGGAACCGTGAGCGACGAATGGGGAAGCACCGCGATCGATGACGAAGGCAAGCCGACCCAGCGCAACGTGCTGATCGAGAACGGAATTCTGACTGATTACATGTGGGACTTCCTACGGGCCCGGAAGCAGGGTCGGGTGTCGTCGGGTAACGGACGACGCCAGAGCTACCAGCATCTGCCGATGGTTCGAATGACCAACACGTATCTCCTCGCAGGACAAGACGACCCTGAAGAGATCGTCGCCCAGACCGATCGCGGCGTCTACGTCGCTCACCTTGGTGGCGGCCAGGTAAATACGGCTACCGGCGACTTCGTCTTCGGAATGACCGAGGCGTATCTGATCGAGGACGGCAAGATAACTGAACCACTTCGCGATGCCAACTTGATTGGTAACGGCCCGGATGTTCTTCGAAAGATCGACGCCGTAGGTAACGACTTCGGAATGTGCCCAGGGACGTGTGGCAAGGACGGCCAGAGTGTCCCGGTTGGATGTGGTCAGCCGACGCTTCGTGTGACCGGCGTGACCGTCGGAGGGACCGCGGATGCCTGAGCTGTTGGAGCTCGCTGAGCGGATCGCCGGAGCCGCTCGCCCAGGCGAGCAGGTCGAGGCGTACGTCAGTCGAGAACGCGAAACTGACGTGCGTGTCTATCGGGGCGAGATCGAGACGCTTTCCACCGCGGAGTCAGCAGGAGTTGGCGTCCGCGTCGTGATCAAGGGTCGCCAGGGATTCGCGTACGTCGGCGACCTCGATGAAGCGCGGGCACGCGAAGCACTTGAAGAGGCGAGGGATAACGCATCGTTCGCGACACCCGACGAGCACGTCGGACTCGCAGTGCCCGATGGCCATGCCGTGACGACCCTCGATCTGTGGGACGACGCGCTGTCGGAAGTCTCGACCGCTGAGAAGGTGGAGCTCGCGATGGCGCTCGAACGACTCGTGCGCGAGGGCGACGGACGGATTCGCGAGGTGGTCAGCACCGACTACGGCGACGGTCAGGGCGAAGTCGCGATCGCTTCCTCTGCTGGGATCTCCTCGACGACTCGTCAGACGTCGTGCTACCTCTCCGCTGACGCCGTCGCCGGCGAGGGCGATGACACTCAGACCGGTGTCGGCTACAGCGTCGGTCGTGGATTTTCTGATATTGACCTCGCGGTCGCGGCGCACGACGCGATCGATCGAGCCACTCGACTCCTCGGCGCGAAGAAGCCCAACAGCGCTCGACTGAACGTGGTGTTCGATCGACGCGTGACCGCGACGTTGCTCAGCGTTCTCGCACGCACCCTCTCCGGAGAAGACGTAGCCAAGGGCCGCTCGCTCTTTGCTGGGCGGCTCGGTGAGGAGGTTGGCAACACGGCACTGGTGCTGGTCGATGATCCGACGAACGCGCTCGCCTACGGCGCCGCCGCAGTAGACGCCGAGGGACTGGCGTGTCGGCGAAACGTACTCATCGAGAACGGCCGTCTGGTTTCTTACCTCTACGACACGTACTCCGGCCGCCTGGCCGGAACTTCCTCAACCGCATCCGCTGTGCGAGGTGGTTTCAAGTCCACACCAGGTGTAGGCGCGAGGGCGCTTAGCCTGCAGCCTGGCGACTTGGATCAGGCCGCGATCCTCGAGTTCATCGGCGAAGGCTTGTTCGTTCAAGAGATCAGTGGAGTCCACTCGGGAGTCAACGGCGTGAGCGGCGACTTCTCGGTCGGTGCGGAGGGTGTGATGATCCGGGATGGTCGCCTCGCCGAGCCTGTTCGGGAGATAACGATCGCCTCGACGATTCAACGAATGCTCCAGCACGTGCTCGCGATCGGCAACGACGTCGAGTGGTTGCCGAGCGCCGCCGCTGGTCTGACGCTCGCAATCGGCGACGTCGCGATGAGCGGCGAATAGTCGCTACGGAGAGCTGGTAGTTGAGCTCGGCACAGCAGGTGTGGCAGGCTTCGCCGGGCTCTCGCTCGGCGTGGATGCTGGCGAAGGGCTCGTCGTCGTGGTCGTGCTTGTCGAGTTTTCACTCTTGGTGTCCGTAGTACTCGGCGGCGTCACCGACGCGGTCGCGTTACGACTGTCGTTCTTGTAGAACCCGCTGCCTTTAAAGACGATCCCCACACTTCCGAAGACCTTCTTTAGTTCGCCGTCACAGCGCGGGCACGTGGTTAATGCATCGTCGTAAAACGACTGGACTGCCTCAAGACGTTCGCCACAGTTCCTGCAGACGTACTCGTACGTCGGCATCAGCAGTTCTCCCGGTTAGCACTCGATAAGGACGAGTGCTAACTATAACGGCCGGCAATGACAGGGCGTCGCGGAGGCACGCATCGACGCCGAGTCGTCTCGACCTGCCTGTTTAGACTACGGACGTGCAGCCGCCCGATTCCGAGACGACCTCTCTCGGGGGCGGCTCTTTAGAACCGACCTTGGCGACTGAACTTCTGTCGCACCGTCGCGCGACCGCACGGGCCTGCGTCGTCATGAGTCCAGCTACAGCGACGAGCGTGGCGCGAAGTGAGATCGCAAAGGGCGACGTTCTCGGGTGCGCGCGGATCGCCGGCATACAGGCTTCTAAGCGCACAGCGGAGCTCATCCCGTCGGTGCTGCCGGCCCGTATAGGCGGGGTTGTGATCGACTTCGTCGTCGGCGAGGACCGTATCGATATCGAAGCGCACGTCGACGCGATCGACCGCAAAGGCGTCTCGATGGAGGCGCTCACGGCGTGCGCGGTCGCTGCGCTCACGATCTACGACATGTGCAAGGCGATCGATCGATCTATGACGATCGGTGGCCTCGAGGTCGACGAAACGCCGGCAGGCGACGCTTCGAGGCGACACGGAGATCCGTCCGGTGAGCGGTCCTCAAGCCCGTGATTAGCCGGTTTCCCTTTCGCAGTAGGAGATTTCGTTCGTGATGGTCCACCACTAGCGAGAAACACCCCACTACCGTTGAGGCCCAACCACAGGGGTGGCGATCCGGAGGTAGGCCTAAGCGTGTTGCTAATGGTGCTGGTGTTGATTTGGGTGGTGGCGCTCGCGCCTATTGCCTATCGACGCTACGCCGACCGCCAGGCGAGCACTTCGGTCGACCGCTTTCGTCAGCGACTAACGAAAGTGCGCCGCGCGTACCCTGCCGTTGGCATGACCGAGATGGAGTTCGCGGCACGTCCGCGCATCAATCGACGCCGCGACATGCAGGCTCAGATCGCGCGGTCGCGGGCCCGGCTACACGAGCGGCGAATTCGGCGTAGACGGATACTAAGCAGGTTTCTTGTCGTCCTTGCCGGCTCTCTCGTGCTCGGAGCGATCCCCGTGCTTCGAGTGCTCTGGTTCGTGAGTCTGGCGATCGCGATGGTCACGGCGGCATACATTGCACTGTTGGTCTCAATCTCGAGAAGCGAGGCGCTCGAGCTCGAACGTTTGCGAAAGATCGTGCCGTTCGGCGATCACCAGACTCCCGTCTTCGAGGAGCGCGCGCTGGTGGCGGTCGGGGGCAATGTCAGTCCCATGTACGCCTCCCGCCTGCCGCAACGACCATCGATCGTGGTTCTCGAGGCGCCCGGGCGCTGATCAGCGACCCGCTGGGGTTCTAATAGTTCGCGAGCGAATCGCGGAACTCTTCCTCTGACATCGAGCCCGACTCCCGACGCCCGGTCGCGACCTCTGCAGAGACCACTTGGAGGAGCACGTTTGCTGGTGTCGCGACTCCGTACATACGCCCAAGCAGCACGATCTCGCCGTTTAGGAAGTCGGTCTCGACGCTTCCCGTTCCTCGAGCCACGCTTTGCCAGGTCGACGCACCGACGCGTGCCCTGCCAGCTATCGGCCCAGGCATCAGAGAACGGGCACGGCGTTCGCGCATCTCGGCGGTGGAGGCGTAGTCGACTCCTGCGGCTTCGAGACAGGCCACGCCTTCGCTCCGAATGATCGTGCCAACGTCGCTCCCACTGTGGTCGAGCCCAAGCGCGAGCTGCAGCGCATTGGAGAGATTGTCGAGCAGTTTGCCGAACTTGACCCGCATGATGTCGGGAACTTCCTCCGAGGACCAGCTCGACGCAACGAGCGCCGCGGCAAGGTCCTTTGTGACCTCGTCGGAGCCACTCGGGTAGGCCCCGATGTCGCAGATACCAAGCGTCGGCGACGAGTTGACGCTCACGGTACCCGGGGACAGATAACTCGCGGGGACGATGACCATGCCACTGTAAACGTGGGCGAAACGTCGGAGAGCGATCCGCTCGTTCTCGACGCCGTTTTGCAGGCACACGATCGGTGTAGCGACGGGCGCGCTTCCAACGAGGGAGGTGAGTGCGCCCTCGGTGTCCTGGCTCTTTACCGCTAGCAGCACAACGTCGTCGGCAGTAATGGCCGCGTCCAGGGGATCACTGACGACCGGAATTGGCAGGACTTTGACCGAGTCGGGGGTCTCGAAGCGCAGGCCGTGATCGCGGATCGCCTCGTAGTGACTGCCGCGCGCGACGAGAACGACGTTGTGGCCGCTTTCCATGAGTGATGCGCCGAGCGAGCCTCCGACTGCTCCTGCTCCGATGATGACGTAACGCACTCGTCGAATCCTCTCGTCTGCCCGGCGCCATCGCCGGGTCGTCATTACGACTATTCTCGCAGCCGTCGGCGCCTCTAGCTTTTGAGGGCCGACGCCCTTTGGGGGTGTAGCTCAGCTGGTAGAGCGCCACGTTCGCAACGTGGAAGTCGGCGGTTCGAGTCCGCTCACCTCCACCGCTAAGCCCCAGCTCAAGGCCTATATTTTCGGCTCGGTGAAGGTGGCGCCTCTCCGGCGTGCGCGATCCGTGCGCGATCGCTTCGGCCAACGGTGGTCAATGACAGCCAATGACGGGTCCTGGTGGGGTCTTAGCTCGCGTTGAGGCGCCGGCTTAGTTCGTCTCGATCGTGAGGTTCGCAAGGAGGCGGCGGCGCGCTGTCGATCGAGGCGTCAGCGTCTCGGAGGTGATTCGGAGAGCACTCCGCTATCGCCTGTGAAATGCGTGGGTCTCACTCAGACGGAGCGAGTGGCATCCATGCTCACATTCGACGCGCTGGCCGAAGGAACAGCTCGCCGAGGTGGTCGGCGGCAGCGCGGTCTGCCTCGGCGACGGCCTGGGCGTAAAGGCCAAGTGTGAGACGAACGTCCGAATGACCAAGGCGGGTTTGCGCCGTCTTCACGTCGACTCCCTCACGAACGAGAAGCGTCGCGGAGAGTCGACGAAGGTCATGAAAGCCGAGCGGAGAAAGCCCGGCAGCCTTGCAGGCCGGAACCCACACTCGGCTTCGCCAATTTGCATATCGGAGCGGCCCACCGCCGGGGGCTGGGAACAGCAGGCCATCGACGTCCGCGCCGGTCAGCCCGAGTCTGGCTACGTGCTCAGCTAACAAATTGACGAGAACTTGCGGAAGAGCGAGGGTGCGGCGTGATGCGGCTGATTTCGGCGGTCCGAGCACGACGCCCCCTCTGCCATCTTTCGTTACCGTCTCGACGACGGAGAGCGATTGCCCCAAGAAATCGATTCGTCCAACGCGAAGGCCAGCAACCTCCGAGAATCGCAACCCCACGATCGCTCCGAGCCAGACCATGGCGCGGTACTCCTCGGTCGTAGACGTGGCGAGTGCATCGACTTCATCGGGCGTCAGCATTCGACGCGTACGCGGTTCGATGCGCGGCAGCTTGATCCCGCGACAGGGTGAGCGAAAGAGCATGTCGCACTCGACCGCGTAGCTGAACATCGCCCGTACAACTCCGTAGGACCGGCTGACCGTCTTCGGCGCAAGCGTTTCGGTCCAGGTGTTGACTAGATGCTGCAGCATCCGAGGGGTCACTTCCGCGATGCGCTTGTTTCCGAGAGAAGGGAGAATGTGAGAGTTCAGGTGGTACTCGTCGGTCGCACGCGTGTCCGGGCGCTTTGAAGGGTTTGATCCGAGCCACTGGCTCGCTAGCGACGCGAGGCTTAGGTCTCCCTCGCGCGGGTCGATCCACGTACCGCGACGCATGTTGGTCTCGGATATCACATCGCACTGACAGCTGGAATTTTCCCGATGCTCTTTGGATTGCTCGGCGGAATCCTTCTGCCGGCGGGCGCTGAGGAATACGGAGCTGAAGTCCAGTCATGGTTTGAGCGAGTACTCCAACCAGTGACGCCAGCACCGCTAAAGCGCTGAGGGAACGCGGCCAGCGGAACGACACCCCACCTCTCGACCCGTCACGCTTCGAGGATGTCGCTGTTCCCCCTGCCCCACACACCGGATAGATGCGACGATGCTGGCGCTTAGAGCTATAGGAAATTCGCCCCTTACCTGACAGAATTATCAACAACAACGACCTGGCGAGCGTGAACGATGGTGCCGGCCGGTGGTGAGGTCGAGACAATGTGCCCCGGTAGGACCGTCCGCGAATGGACGTTCAGGACGTCCTCAGAAATACCAAGGCGCGAAAGCTCTGCCATCCCGGTCGGCGTCACCATTCCGACCACGTTAGGTAGCACGATCGTCGTTGAGGGGCAGGGAATGGTGATGACGGTCTCACCACTCGGACGAGCCACTATCACCGATTCGGGGTCGCAAGGCTGACTCCACGGGGACTTACCGGCGGGCACGAAACCAACACCGCTGTATTCGTGACCGAGCAGCGTTTTCAGGTTGCTGGCGAAAATCGGAACGGGGCGACCGAGCACGGCAGCGAGGTCCGGTGAGTTTCGTGTCTCGTAGGCCCTCGGTGCGTAACCGATCATGTTTGGACCGATGCTCACGGCGACATAGTCAGGGACGCTGCTGTACGGAACGATCTTTCCCGGCTCGTAAGGCATTTGGCCTTTTGTCGGGCCTGACGTACCAAGAACTCCGAATCCGCCGGTCACGACCGCCAGCGCGCCTACCACTACAACGAGTGACGCACTGCTGCCGATCAGCACACGACGTCGCGAGGTACGAAACGCTGAACCCAGCTCCGCGGAACGGACTCTGAGGCCATGCGCCGCAATGTCGATAGTTCGCCGCGGCCAGAACGGCCGTTCCGAAATCGAGTCCTCGAGCAAAGCTAAGAACTCATCAGGGTGGTGCTCCCGCCATGAACGCGGGTACCACCGGAGAAGTCGTCGCGCTCGGCGTTCCTGCCGGCTCATGGCGTGCCCCAGGCGCTCCCGAGTCGGGCGAGGCCCACCTCGGTCAGCTTGTGTTGTGCTTCGAGGTGATCACGCAGCGCGCTCGCGCCAGCGGCCGTGATCCGATACGGTCGCCGTCTCCCTTCCGCGGCGAGTCCCTCGACCAATCCCAATTCGACGAGGCGGTCGAGAGCTGCATAGAGCGTGCCAGGCGCGAGATGGATCCCAGCAAAGTGCTCGATGTCCTTCGTCAGCGCGTACCCGTGCTTCGGTCCATCGGCGAGGCTCGACAGCAGCAGCGTTGCGGGACCCGAATAGCGCCCAAAGGCTTCAAGGGAGTCGACCACGGATGCAGATTACTCCGTATCACGGTATACAGCCAGTCGGTTTAGTCAGGAACCTGAAGCCACTAAAATGAGCTGCTTCGCGCCTTGGAGTTTCGATCTCGACGCGCCCCCGACCACCGGATCGGCGCGACACCCGTTGGACGCCTAATCGCCGATCAGCTTCATCGGTGGGTCGATGGCACCTTCGCCGAGTCGACGCACCAGCTCTGCAAGTTGGGCTGGGATGATCTTCTCATCGGCGGCATCGAGCTCCTCGGTGGTCCACCAGCGCCAACCGACATGAAACTCACGCTCGACTTCATCCCAACCTGAGTCATCGAGATCAAAGGCCTGCGTCTCGAGCGCGCAGTACCAACTCTCGGAGTGGAGCAGCTCGCCGCGAAAGTCCCAGTCGGTATTGCTGACCGCGATGGGTGCCCCGAGCAGCTCTGGCAGCACGTCGAGTCCGGTTTCTTCAGCAAGCTCCCGCGCAGCTGCCTTGGCGAAGGTCTCGCCGCTGTTGAGGCCCCCGCCCGGAGTAATCCAAAACGGCGGCGCGGCGGTCAGCGGGTCGTTGACGTGCAGGAGCAGCACCCTGCTCGCATCGTCGAGAACGACGACGCGAGCTGCCGGTCGGTCCCGTCTCCTCATTGGCTAAATCTATGGCAGAGCGATCAGTGCACCCGTACGGCTTTGGTGCGTGACCCACAACAC
>DATCDR010000144.1:0-2730 GCA_036510575.1 Acidimicrobiales bacterium
ATCGTAGGTCCCGGTACTGACGTCGTTCACAAGCGCGCCCCAGCCACCCACCTTCTCGCCTCCGCCTCGCCTACGATGGCGGAAGGACGGACCGCACGCCCCCGCCGTCCCGATATCGTCCAGGACCGTTTCGAGGAGCCAATCTTCGTGCCCGCAATCTTCGACAAGCTCATGCGCGCAGGCGAGGGGAAGATCCTTCGCCAGCTCAAGGCGATCTCCGATCAGGTCAACTCGGTCGAGGCCGAGTTCGAGGCACTGTCGGACGCCGAGCTGCGGGCGCAGACCGATGAGTTCAAGGAGCGTTACGCGGGCGGCGAGAGCCTCGACGACCTGCTGCCGGAGGCGTTCGCGACGGTCCGCGAAGCTGCCCGCCGCACGCTTGGACAGCGGCACTTCGACGTCCAGATCATGGGCGGCGCCGCTTTGCACCTGGGCAACATCGCCGAGATGCGCACCGGCGAGGGCAAGACCCTGGTCTCGACACTGCCCGTCTACCTGAACGCGCTGTCTGGCGACGGCGTGCACGTCGTCACCACCAACGACTACCTGGCCCGCCGTGACTCTGAGTGGATGGGCCGGGTGCACCGTTTCCTCGGCCTCGACGTCGGGGTGATCCTGTCGCAAATGCCGTCGGCCGATCGGCGCTCCGCCTACGCGGCCGACATCACCTACGGCACCAACAATGAGTTCGGCTTCGACTACTTGCGCGACAACATGGCCCTGAGTGCCGAAGAACTCGTGCAGCGTGGGCACAACTTCGCCGTCGTCGACGAGGTCGACTCGATTCTGATCGACGAAGCGCGTACGCCGCTGATCATCAGCGGTCCGGTCGAGCTCAACCTCAAGTGGTACACCGACTTTGCTGCCCTGGTCGCTCGGTTGAAGCGCGGCGAAGAGGGCGAAGGCGACTACGAGGCCGACGAGAAGAAGCGCACCGTCGCCATCACCGAACAGGGCGTCGAGCGCGTCGAGGACTGGCTCGGCATCGAGAACCTCTATGAAGCCGCTCACACGCCGCTGGTCGGCTACCTGAACAACGCGCTGAAAGCTAAGGAGCTCTTCGCGCGAGACAAGGATTACGTCGTCATCGACGGCGAAGTGCTGATCGTCGACGAGTTCACCGGGCGCATGCTCTACGGCCGTCGTTACAACGAGGGCATGCACCAGGCGATCGAGGCCAAAGAGGGCGTCGAGATCAAACAGGAGAACCAGACCCTCGCGACGATCACGTTGCAGAACTACTTCCGGCTCTACGAAAAGCTTGGCGGCATGACGGGTACGGCGAGCACTGAGGCTGCCGAGTTCGACCAGATCTACAAGCTCGGTGTGGTGCCGATCCCGACGAACCGCGACGCCGTGCGCATCGACCAGCGCGACGTGGTCTTCAAGTCGGAAAAGGCCAAGTTCGACTCGGTGGTCGACGACATCGCCGAGCGCCATGAAAAGGGCCAGCCAGTTCTGGTGGGCACCATTAGTGTCGAGAAGTCCGAGCTGCTTTCCGGAATGCTGTTGCGTCGCGGCGTGCCGCACGAAGTGCTGAACGCGAAGTATCACGAGAAGGAAGCCGCGATCATCGCGCAGGCCGGCCGCAAGGGCGCCGTGACGGTGGCGACGAACATGGCCGGTCGAGGCACCGACATCATGCTCGGCGGCAACCCCGAATTCCTTGCTCAGCTCGAACTTTCCGAGCAGGGGCTCTCGCCCGTCGAGACGCCTGAAGAGTACGAGGCGGCGTGGCCCGACGCGGTGGCGAAGTGGAAGGGTTCCGTCGCGGCAGAGCACAACGAGGTCGTCGACGTCGGCGGGCTCTACGTGTTGGGCACCGAGCGGCACGACTCGCGTCGCATCGACAACCAGTTGCGCGGACGATCCGGACGTCAGGGCGACCCGGGAGAGTCGCGCTTCTACCTTTCGCTCGGCGACGACCTGATGCGGCTGTTCAACGGCGCTGCGGTCGAAAAGATCATGGACACACTGAACATTCCCGACGAGGTGCCCATCGAGTCAAAGATGGTCACCCGCGCGATTCGTTCGGCGCAGACGCAAGTCGAGCAGCAGAACTTCGAGATCCGTAAGAACGTGCTCAAGTACGACGAGGTGCTGAACAAGCAGCGCACCGTCATCTACGCCGAGCGGCGTCGGGTTTTGCATGGCGATGACCTGCACGAGCAGGTGCGCAACATGGTCGACGACGTGATCCGCGGCTACGTCGAGGCCGCAACGGCCGAGGGCTACGCCGAAGAGTGGGACCTCGAGGAGTTGTGGAAGGCGCTCAAGACCCTGTACCCCGTCGGCGTCACGATCGAGGAGATCGAGACGGCGAGTGGCGGGGGCCGCGAGGGGTTGAGTGCAGAGTTCCTCGACGAGGAGCTGATCGCTGACGCGCAGGCTGCCTACGACACCCGCGAAGAGGGCCTTGGCACGCTGCCCGAGGGCGAGCCGATCATGCGCGAACTCGAGCGCAAGGTCGTGCTGTCGGTGCTCGACCGCAAGTGGCGCGAACATCTCTATGAGATGGACTACCTGCAAGAAGGCATCCAGCTGCGCTCGTATGGCCAGCGCGATCCACTGGTCGAGTACCAGCGCGAAGGCTTCACGATGTTCACCACGATGATGGACGCCATCAAGGAGGAGTCGGTCCAGCTCCTGTTCAACCTCGAAGTGCAGGTCGCGGCGCCAGAGGAGCCGCCCGCGAACGTCACTGCTGTCGAAGAGCAGCCGACGGCGGAC
>DATCDR010000145.1:0-14230 GCA_036510575.1 Acidimicrobiales bacterium
AATTCAGGTATCGGGTCTTCATCAGTTTCTCGCGATGATGTCGAGCTTTGGAGCACTCGCCCCTCTACTAGAGCAGATGGGTTCGGCCACCGCTGTCGAGCAGAAGTCGCTTTCCGCTATCCAGGGTCTTGCCGCGATGTCCGCCTCCGAGAAGGTTCTCCCAGTAATTGGATCCATCGCTGGATCACTGAATGTCAAGGTTGCACTCGAACTCGACGTCGCTGCGGTTCTCGCAGATTCATGGGACGTTGATGCATCAGTGCTGGTGAAGGTCCAGCGAGTCATCAAGAGTGGAGAGAAATACGTCGTGGGTGACGCGTTCGGCGGACTCTTGCGCATGATGCCTACGGAGCAGCAGGCTGAACTCATCGAAACCCTAAAGTCGCCCGATTCCGCGCGATTCGGTATCGGTGAGATGGAGATCTCCGCTCCCGCCTTCGTAGGTACACCGGTCGCTATCTACAGATAGTCACGAGGCGTGGAGGCGGGCCTTGATAGAGCATCCGTATCCTGAAAACGGTACTAATCGATCAGGCATTTGACTAGGACTTTGTCCGCGATGCGGTCCACCATCTCCGGGTCTGTCTACCTGTCCCCACAAATAGCCGTTGAGCTGCCACAATGTAAATCCAATTAGCTCGGAACAGTGAGCACAGCGGTTGGACAGCTATCTGATTCAGCACAATCAGTCTGAGTTAGTCGGACCAGAACTTGCTGTCGGTAGAGCCATCGGATTGCAAAAGCGTTATGCCAGCGCGGCTTGGTTCCTGACCGCAAGCCGTATCCGCGCGCCGGGACCGATTGGGGGTCTGTTAGAGTTTTCCGCGAAGCGCGGCGGAGCCACGTGTAGAGCGCTTCATCGAGGACGAGGGCCGAAAGACTCTAGATAAATCACGTAAGAACGTCGTTACACCACCATGACCACGGCGGCGCTCATGATCAAGGCGAGTTCATTTTCGTACTTCTCGTTCTCGTCGTCGCTCTGGCATCGATGTCCTGGACCGGGATCGTCGGTCCGTAACGTCGGAGCGCGGCGGTGAACAAAACCCAAGAACGCCTTGAGCTACGTCCGAGCAAGGGTCCTCGCATTGCGAATCGAGCCGATTCGGTCCTCGTGTCGTTTGCGAGGAAGATGCTATTGGACCCGAGGCGGGCCGCAGCGGTCTTTTGGGCGGGAGGTCTCGTCGCGGTGCTCGGGTCCCTCCCTCTCGGGCACTGGTCGGTTCACGCGCTTATCGTTCTCGCCGCCCTTGCGGGAGCTTGCGGTACCGCCTTCGTCATCAGAGTCGTAGTTGGCAGACGACTCCCGTACTGGACACTGCACGTGGACCTTGCGATGTCTACAGTCCTTATCAGCGTTGGTACTGTCATCGGCGTAAACGGCCACGTCGCCTTCGCCGACATATACGTCTGGGTCGCGCTCTTCGGCGGTCTGTATTTCCGCCCCATTGGCGCAATGCTCCATGTTGGAGGTGCCGCAGCCGCATATGCGCTAGTGCTCTCATTTGGCCCGAAGGTCGGCAACCCTCCAGCCGCGTGGTTCGCCATTTTTGGCACGACCGTATTCACGGGCGTGATAGTGCTCGCGCTCGTGGGGTTGCTCCGGTTGACTAATCGGGAAGATGTGTTGACTGGACTCGCCAACCGGCGCTATTGGGATGAACGGTTCACAGAGGAACTGGATCGCTCCCGGCGGAGCGGCGCATCGTTGTCCGTAGCGATGATCGATATCGACGGCTTCAAGGCGGTGAACGACCGCCTTGGTCATAGTGCTGGTGACCACCTGCTCGTGGAAGTCGCGAATGCTTGGAAGCTCGTCATTCGCTCCAGTGGGGACTTCCTCGCTCGATTGGGTGGCGACGAGGTTGGCGTCCTTGCGCCGGGCGCGGACGAACTGGGCATTCGTCGTCTCGCCGGTCGTCTTGGCGACGCTTTGCCTGAAGGCATCTTCTGCTCCTTCGGCACAGTCACGTGGGACCGGATTGAGAATGCCTCGGACCTGCTCCGACGCGCGGATCAGGCCATGTACGAGACCAAGTTGCGGCATCGGAGCGGAATGCGGATCCGTCACGCCTAATCGACCGGGGAAAGATCTCCCGGGCGACGGGCTGAGGGCGTTTGGGAATCGCCTCACACCTGCTAATTATTGAGTTTCGCTCGCTGTCGACTAGGTAGTTTGTCACTTAGCCACAGCGCACGAGCCGATCTCGCTTACAACGAGCAGGTCGGGGGTTCGAGTCCCTCAGCGCCCACAAATCCGTGACAGAACAGAGATGTGCGTGGTGGCAAGTGCTGCGCGTTTGCAACGGATGTACGCGCCGGGCATTTTAGGCCCACACGGTCTCAGTGCCTTGGTTTGCGCTGGTACTGATTGGAGCCGCGAGCGCCACGCGGAGCGTGCGCGCCAGCTGAAGGTTGAACCACGATCTCGAGATTGTCGAACAGTTCCTGGATCATGAATTGGCTTTTCGGGGTGAGCTGGGCCTTGTCGTAATACTGCTCGATCAGGTCGAGCGCCTCGTCAGCGGTCGTGATTCCGAGGATGCCGGCGAGCAGGCGAAGGTCCTCTGTGTCCTCTTCGATCCGGGCAGCTGCTCCCTTCATCGCGAAGAGGTACTCGGCCGAGGCGATGCTCACGCTGATCCCGGGCGAAGAGAGTTGGACCTGCTCGCCCCCGTCCGGACGCGCAGGAAGGAAGCCCTTCACGCCATCGTTGAGCCAGTTGACAGGGAGACCTAGGTCGTCGGCCATGCGCTTGGCCTCGGCGTAAACGACGGCCTTCGGCTCGAAGACGGCATCGATGTCCCGGGTGATGCGCTGGCGGTTGTAGGCGAGTGCCATTGCGCCGCCGCCTACTAGATACATGTCGGCGTGAACCCCGCGCTCGTCGAGCCTTCGGCCGAGGTCTTCGAGAAGCTCGACGATGATCTCCTTGCCGAGGAGGTAGCTCATACGGATTGCAGCGAATCCGGGTCAACGATGACCCCGCGGACACGAAGCGACGGCCGACTGTGTGCGAGAGCCCAGGCGTTCATGCCGGGAATCGAGCCGACGAACCAGAACCGGTCCAGTGCGTGACCGACGGTCCAACGTGGCGGCGTGCGCCCAGCCCTAAGAGCAGCGTCTTCGGTGACTCCGGCCAACATCGCGTCCCAGTGCGGATCGCCAGTTGTCGAGGGCACAGCGAAGAAGGCCGCGTAATCGGCATCGGAGTCCAGCTCGCCGACGTTACTAAGCAGCTCCCGCACAATGCGGAGAACGTCGACCGTCGGCCACTCGTTGCGAAGGGCTGAGCGAATCATCGCGGCTGCTGCTGGCACCGTTAGGAGGTTGTGGCGGAACAGCGGGCTCCCAGCCTCAGTGGCAAGCACGGCCTCGAGGCGCTCCATTGTGGGTCGACTTGGTCGCTTCACGCCGCGCTCATATGCCGAGACGTTCGTCTCCGATGTGCCAGCTGCTCGAGCCACTTCGCGCAAGGTAAGGGCGGCGTGTCGTCTTGCAGCTCTGAGATCTCGCCATTCCATTTATAGGATCATAGCACATATCAGTTATCAGTTGCCTGGGTCAGGTATTTTCCCACTCGGCTCAGCGAGGCCGCTCGCGTGCTCTACGGAGCAGTGACGCCGGGGGTTTGTTGTAACAGCTGCTAATTATTGGGTTTCGTTCGCCGATGAACTGCTCGTTTGGCATGTAGCACAGCGCGAGTCGATCTCGCTTACAACGAGCAGGTCGGGGGTTCGAGTCTCTCAGCGCCCACCCGTTTTACCTCGTTAAATGCACCAATGTCACTGCCCGGGCACTGGCGTAGATCACGTTTTCTCGAGCGATCAATGACGAGCCGCGATGAGTCAGCGGCGACGGAGTACCACCCAACTGAACGGTTGAATCGTGCCGAATGGCGTGGGGTGTTCCTCGCGCTCAACCTGCTCGAGCAAAAAGGCCCCGTCAAAGATCGCGATCAGCTCCTCTGGGCTGTAACGGCAGGTAGGAAGCCCGGAGCACTCTGTCGGGCCATTCGCCGCAAAGGTCGCCAGCACGATCGTTCCACCGGGCTCAAGGGCATCGGTGGCGATCGCTACATAGTGATCGCGATCTGCCTCCTCGGTGAGGAAGTGGAACACCGCTCGGTCGTGCCACGCGTCGTAGGTCCGGTCGGGCTGCCAAGAGCGAACGTCGGTTACGACGAACTTCACCGCTTCGGCTCGAGGTCCGAGGCGATCTCGCACCTTGGATACGGCCGCCTCCGAGATGTCGAGCACGGTCACGTCGTGCCAGCCGAGCTCGAGGAGGTCATCGACCAGTGTCGACGTTCCGGCTCCGACGTCGATCATCGAAGCGGTCGTCGGTGACGCCCACCGCGTCAGCAGCCGCAATGAGATCGCGGGATCGATCTGGTACCAACTGACTTCGTCGTCAGCTCTGGTCTCGAAGACGTCGTCCCAATGCCCGGCCGCGGTCGACACATCTTCAGGCTAATTCCCAGCTACTGGTTCCGCGTCAGGCAACGTCCGGTGTGCTCGTATTTCGTCGGCGGAGCGTTCCAGCGACAACGGTTCCCCACACGAGCTCCATCACGCCGTAGATCCCGAGTGGTGCCGCAATTGCTCATCTGCTCAGGCACCGTCTCCTTCAAGTCCTGAACGGAACCGTCACTCTCGAGCTCGAAGAACGAGTCGTGGGGGCCGAGAGCGTCGCCGCCGAGGTTCGCCGCTAGGGCAGGCGCCCCGAAGGCGGTGACGAAGCGCGCCCCGTAGATTGGGGCGAGCTCGCGACCGCGGACGCTCACCTATGCCGTCTCGGTCACGGTCGCTCCCGTGCCTCGTGGACGCGCTCGGCGAGCTTCGCCGCTGAAGGTCGGCGCCGAGCTGCTCGAGGAGGGCTCGCTCGATACTGTCGTCGCTGTCGTCGAAGCGGTCACCGCCAGGGATCGCCCAAGTCGCAAATTGGAGGGAAACGGCCCCAACGCGACAGAGTTCACGCTACGCCGCGACTCGGTGGCGGGACTCCTCACCTAAAAGGCGGTACGTGAGGATACGCCAGGGCACGTAACGCAAAGTACAGTTCCTACGACGAACGTACGCTCCGCCGACAGCAGAGACCGGCGCAAACCAGATTGGTACATCGCCCTTTCCCTGAGTCCTGACGCGCTCGAGAACTAGAGGAAGGAACCGAGTGATCAGCGCCGTGTACCACATGAACCTCCTTCAGGCGATCGTGATCGGCCTGCTCCAGGGCTTGAGCGAGCTCTTCCCGATCTCGAGCCTCGGCCACACCGTGCTCGTGCCCTCGTGGATCGGGGGCAGCTGGGCGACCCTTGTCCGCCAGGAGTCCGAGGCGGAGAGCCCCTACCTCGCCTTCGTGGTGGGGCTGCACCTCGCGACGGCGGTCGTGCTCATCGGGTTCTACTTCCGAGAGTGGGTGCGCCTCGTAGCCGGGTTCTTCCGAGCGCTCGTCCGTCGGAGGGCGGTCAGCGACGAGGAGCGACTGGCTTGGCTCATCGTCATCGCCACCGTGCCGGTGGGGGCGCTCGGCCTGATCTTCGAGCACCAGTTCCGCGTGCTGTTCGCAAAGCCCGTGGCCGCGGCGGCGTTCCTCATGGTGAACGGCGTCATCCTCTTCGTCGGCGAGGCGCACCGGCGACGCGGCGAGGGTGCTGGCGCGCACTCGCGGAGATCGCTTGCCGCCACGCGCTTTCGCGACCGGCGCATCGTCGCGATCGACGCCGCCGCCGAGGCAGAGCTCTCGCGCATCGGCGTCGTGAGCGCGGCGGTCATCGGCGCGTCGCAGGCGCTGGCGTTGCTAGCTGGCATCAGCCGCGAGGGCGTGGCGATGGTCGGCGGGCTGTTCCGGGGGCTCGACAATGAGAACGCGATGCGTTTCTCGTTCCTCTTGTCGACTCCGGTGATCCTCGCGGCCGGGGCGCTCAAGGTCCCCGATCTGCTCGGACCGATCGGTTCGGGAATCCGGCCTCAGGTGATCGCCGGAAGTCTCGCCGCAGTGGCGACATCGCTGTTCGCCGTGGTCTTCCTCACTCGCTACTTCAGGACGCGAACGCTCGTACCCTTCGCGGCCTACTCGCTGCTTTTCGGCCTCGCCTCGCTGATCCGCTTCGGCATCTTCTGAGCTTCGGACAGGAACCGGGCACTGGCGCAGAATGGAGGGAGCGGGACACTGAGCGAGTCTCGGTGGGAGAGGGGTCATGGATTCCAATGCCCGCGGCGGCTGAGCCAACATCAACGGCGGCCGCGGGAACAGATTGTTCGCCAGACTTGAGCGGAACGGGCTGCCGACAACCGTCTTTATCTCCCCGAGTGGGAAGATCGTCGGTCGTCATCTCGACGAGCTTCAGGGCGCCGCACTACGAGAGGCATTCGGTGACTGAGTCCGGTACGGGTCCTAACGAACAACACCGATCGGCATTCGCGCGGCTTGGGCCTCGGGGCGGGTTGTTGCTCGGGCTGGGCGTCGCCCTCCTCGCAGCAATTGCATTTGCGGGCTTTGCCGTGAGTCACCGCGCTGCACAGAATCAGCTCGCGAATATTCGGCCCACGGGCATTCCGGCGAGCGTCTCGACCTCCCTCGCCGACACGATGGGCCTCTCGCCGGTGCCACAGACTTCGGCGCCGAACTTCACACTGGTCGACCAGCACGGCAAGACGTTGACGCTCCGGAGCTTTCGAGGACGAGCCGTCGTACTCGAGTTCATGGACCCGCACTGCGTCGACATCTGCCCGATCGTCTCGCAGGAGTTCGTCGACGCCTACCACGACCTCGGAACGGGGGCGAGGCACGCAGTCTTTATCGCGGTCAACGTGAACCGCTACCACTTGAGCGTCGCTGATATCGCGGCCTTCTCCCACGAGCATGGGCTCGACGCGATCCCGTCGTGGCATTTCTTCACCGGCACGCAAAGCCAACTCGCGGCCATTTGGCATCGGTACGGAGTCGAGGTCGAGGCACCTAGTCCGACCGCCGACATCATCCACAGTTCGTTTGTGTACTTCATCGATCCAGAGGGGCAAGAGCGATTTCTTGCGAACCCTACGGACGATCACACCGCCAGGGGCGTGGCGTACCTGCCGACCGGGTCACTCATTTCGTGGGGCCAGGGCATCGCTCTCGTGGCACATTACCTCGCTCAATAACGAAACAATCCGGGCTCAAAGGCAGCGACCTGAACTGCCCCGGGTTTGATAGAGAGCCTCCGGGTTCTCCGGGCGGTTCACGCATTCGCCTTGCTAGTGATTCCTAGGTCCGCATCGGACATGTACGAGTGACCTTCTCCTCTATTAGAAATCCCTTTAAGGTCCGAGACTGAGAGCAAATCCGGATAGCTGGGAGGGCGTTGCGGTGATGCACTACGGATACGGCAATGGCGGTGACCATTGGGGCCCAGGGATATTGATGATCATTGTCATGCTCGCGTTCTTGGGTGCACTTGCTTGGATCATCGTCACCTTCCTCCGACAAAGGGGGGTCCACCCTCACACCCACACGCGTTCTGAAGTGACAATTGGGGAAAGTCCCGATGCACTACGTATCCTCGACGAGCGGTTAGCTCGCGGTGATATCGAGGAAGAGGAGTACAAGCGCCGCCGCGACTTGCTCAAGGAGAACAGGTAGCCGACAGGACGATTGAGAAACTTTACGTCCGCAAAGTGCTTAATAGAAACCCGCCGGTGTCGAGTCCGTCCACCAAATTCGCACGGCGGTGACGCTCGTCGGCGATGAGGGAATCCACGGACCCGAACTTTCCACTCCAGCGGAGATCCGTTTTGCATCGTTCCGGCCTCCGGAGCAATGACCGATCCTGTTGTCAAGGGCACCGCATCTCCGATTCAACGGCTCGCCGATCAACTCGTTCCGAGAAGGGTGCTTCAGACGGGAAAGGTCGCCAGCACGAGCGTTCCACCGGGCTCAAGGGCATCGGTGGCGATCGCTACATAGTGATCGCGATCAGCCTCCTCGGTGAGGAAGTGGAACACCGTTCGGTCGTGCCACGCGTCGTAGGTCCGGTCGGGCGCGGACAACGCTGCTTCGCCATCTGCTAGCGCCGTCGTCGCGACAGATGCGATTTCGCACGGTGCAAGGCCGACGGTCATCACGCCGTTTCGCAGTGACCCAGCCCCGATGATCCGCGATACCAACCCCGACAGTGCCGGCAGCGCCGTGGCCCCCAAGATGAGCGACACCAATAGGACGCGCCAGGTCGCTGCTACCCGTCGCAGCGCCGCGGGCTCCATTGTGATTGCCGTGGCAAAGACCAAGACGGCGAGCAAAATGTTGATTCCCTGATGAGACGATACCCAGACGAGCGGCGATTGCAGAGACAGTCCGATGACCGCAGCGATGATCACGGTGGCCAGCTCCGGGTAGCCCGAGATCAGGTGGCGCAGTCGAATCAGCATTCGGCTCAGCTTGCCAGCCGGCGCCGAGTCGCTTCTCCAGCTCGAAACGCGGCAAACGTTCCCTGACGCGGTACTAGATGAACCGGGAGGACTCCATCAGGGCTCGGCTTGGACTCGCCGCTTGAGTGTGGCCAGATTGGCGGGCATCTCCGTACGGGCCTCCCGCTCGACGATGAGCGGAAGAAGGAGGCGACCGATACCGTGGCCCTCGAAATCGACGGAGATCGTGAGGCGCGCCCGGGTACCCGAGAGCGCTTCGACCACGACATCGACGGCGGCCCGGATTGGTCCGTCCATCCCTAGTACGCTCCAGGTGGTCGGCGGATCGACGTGGACGACCTCGGCGATCGCGGTGCGGTTTGCAAACCCGATGCGCCGGGTCGTCAGGCACCGGTCGCCGATATTGGGGACGCCCGGCGGGTCCATCGCGCCGTCAACCACTCCCTTTTGCCACTCGGAGAACCGCGCCGGGTCAGTGACGTAGGTGAACACCACCTCGGCGGACCGATCGATCTCGGTGCTCGTCGTGATCGGTGCCATTCAGCCGACCCCGTCCAACAGGTCCGCGTCGGTTGCAGCGGGGCTGGGTCGTATCCCCGCAACGGTGAGTACAACGAGTCGGCGGACAGCGTCCGATGATCCCAAGGTGCTCGCCGCAGAGAGCGAGTGCGTGCAGTAGGTGACCAGTTCTTCGATTCCAATGTCGTTCCGCACGTCGCCAGAACCCGTCGCGTCGACTAGCAGCTCGGCGATGAGCTGGCTCAGGTGATGCTCCACGCGCACGTGGTGCGGGCCCTGGTGAAGGAGCGCGGTGAGGTCACCGCCGTGGTGTTGGCGAGCGAGTTCATAGAGGATCGACGCGTAGCCCTCGAGCACCGACCGAAGTCGATCGCTCGGACTGCTGGCCCGGTCGCGCAGCTCGACGAGTTGGTCGACGTGCGCGGCGACATGGCGTTCGTGCCAAGCGACGAGGATCGCCTCGACATCGGGGAAGTATTTGTAGAGCGTCGCCCGTCCGATGCCGGTCCGCTCGGCGATCTGCGACATCGTGACTCCACGCAGGCCGTGCTCGGCGACAAGGCCTGCAGTCGTTTCGAGGATCGCGTCGTTTACCTCTTGCCGGTGGGTCTGGATCGTTTCGCTCCAGAGCTTTGGCACGGCCCAAGTGTACGTTCCGCCTCTACTAATAACATGCTGTATTGACTGAGACAGTCTGTCTCGATAACTTCGGGACCATGGACGGAGACATCGGAGGACCGATCAACGCGAAGCAACGCCAGCGGATTGTCGCGAGCCTCGACCGCATGGTCGCGTCGGGGCGGTTGACCAAAGAAGAAGCCGAGAGGCTGCGCGGTGCTGACGAGCTGGGGCAGTTCGACACCGCCATTCGCAGCATTCGCGTCCGGCACGCGGGGGTCAAGCTCGGCGCGGCGATCGAAGATGGCGGCCTCAGCCAGGAAGACGCCGACGTAATCCTCAACCGCTTACGCAGCGGAGAGCACTCCGCCGCGATCCGAGCACATCTCCGCTCGCTGCTTCCCAAAGCTCGATCAAGTGCACGACGCTCGGGCCGCGGTCAACCCGCTGTCGATCACGACGGCGACACTCCTACCTGAATCCAGCGCTCAACGGGCACTCCTCGCGGCCGACCTTCCAGCGCGACCCGCTACTCTGACTCCGGACACCCCATAGGGGTATCTGGGATGGGAGGACTCCATGGTCGGCTACTCGGAGGACAAGGCCGCGTTGCAGACGCGCCTTCGGCGGATCGAGGGGCAGGTGCGTGGGCTCGGACGCATGGTCGACGAGGACGCCTACTGCATCGATGTGCTGACGCAGATTTCTGCCGCGACGCGGGCGCTGCAGGGCGTCGCACTCGCGCTCTTGGAGGATCACCTCGCCCACTGCGTCCACGACGCCACGCTCGCTGGAGGCGAGGAGGCCGATGCGAAGGTGCGGGAGGCGAACGAGGCGATCCGACGGCTAGTCCGATCCTGATGCCTCACCTTCTCGCCCTCACGACCGGAGGGTTCTTCGTTGACATCGGAAGGAGCCTGAAAGAGGGCTTCTTCATGTTCTACGAGACGCTTTGGGCGCTCGTTCTCGGTTTCGGGCTCTCAGGAGCGGTTCAGGCGTTTGTCTCGCGCGAGGCGATGCAACGTCGCCTCGGGAATCACCGCCCTGCGGCGGTCGCACGCGCCTCGCTCTACGGGATGGTCTCCTCGTCGTGCTCCTACGCGGCTTCCGCGATGGCGAAGTCGCTCTTCCAGCGCGGTGCCGACTTCGTCGCGTCGATGGTCTTCATGTTCGCCTCGACCAACCTTGTCCTCGAGCTCGGCATCGTGCTCGCGGTGCTCATCGGCTGGGAGTTCGTCGCCGCGGAGTTCGTCGGTGGCACGATCATGATCGTCCTCCTCGCGCTCGCCGGTGGCTTGTACTTCCGCGGTCCGGCGCTCGACGAGGCGCGGCGACGGGTCGAGTCCGCGGACGCCGGACACGACCATGGCGAGCCGACTGAGGAGCGTCGCCCGACGGCCGAACGGCTTCACTCGCTTGCGGGGTGGTCGGACGCCGCGACCTACACGATGGCCGACCTGACAATGCTGCGGCGAGAGATGCTCATCGGCTATACGGTCGCCGGGTTCCTCGCGGTGCTCGTCCCGATCCACCTCTGGAACGACGTGTTCATCCAGGGGCACGGGTTTTGGACCACTCTTGAAAACGTCGTCGTCGGCCCGTTCATCGCGATCATCAGTTACGTCTGCTCGATCGGCAACGTGCCGCTCGCCGCGGCGCTCTGGCGCGGGGGGATCAGCTTCGGAGGCGTCGTCAGCTTCATCTTCGCCGACCTCATCGCGATGCCGCTCCTCCTCATATACCGCAAGCTCTACGGGTCGCGTATGGCGATTCGGATGCTGGCCGTGTTCTGGGCGGTGATGTCGATCGCCGGCCTCATCACCGAAGGCATCTTCCGAGCCTCCGGCATCGTCCCGACGTCGCGACCGCGCTCGATCGTGGCCGAGCACTTCTCGTGGAACTACACGAGCATCCTCGACGTGGTCTTCCTTCTCGCGTTCGCGCTGATCTGGTTCCTCTATCGCAACCGCGACCGCTTCGGCGGCGGAAGCGGCTACGCGATAGATCCGGTCTGCGGCATGCAGGTCGAGATTGCCAATGCGCCGGCGTCGGTTCAGCACGAGGGGCATCCGGTCTATTTCTGTTCCGATCACTGTCGGGAGCGCTTCGAGGCCGACCCCGCTCGGTTCGATCGTCACGGCTCCTCGAATCGCTCCACGTCCCCAAAGCCCAACAAACACGATGAGGAGCACGACATGCCTGCCACGATTGATCCCGTCTGTGGAATGACCGTCGATCCCGCGACCGCCGCAGCGATCCGGTCCTACAACGGCGTCAACTACTTCTTTTGCAACACAGGATGCGCCGAGACCTTCGACGCCGATCCCGAGCGTTTCGCAAACGCCGCCGAAACCAGCGGCTCCTGATCTGGCCAGCCCATCGAGTTCGATACGGAAGACGCGTCCTGGACCCTCATCGGCCCCGCAGGAATCGTTGGGCGCAGGTACGGCGCAATGCAGTCGCGCCGATCGAGAGCGCTCCTTAGCTTGCTCGCTGACTTGGGTGAAGGGCTCGCATCTGGATCACAGAAAAGGGTCTACCAGGCGCCTTTGGCTACGACTGAACCGCCCCGGGGATTGGGTAGCAGTTAAGCCTCTTGACGCTCTGAGCGAGCGGACCAACTATTGGCGGTATGGCTAAGGAGACTGTGATCGCTACGTACCAGGTCCGTGTCAGTGAAGCGGCGAGGTTCAGAGCTCTACTGGATCGACATTGGATGGTCTTGCGCGATCTGGGATTCGTGACGGATGAGCGATCGCAGCTCCTACGACACACCGCTGAATCGACGTACGTCGAGATCTTCACGTGGGTAGAGGGAGGTTTCGGAATGGCCCACGAGCACCCCGACGTCCTCTCAATTTGGGAGCAGATGGATCCGTGTCTTGAGGAACGGGATGGTCGCCCGAAGTGGGACTTCCCTCACTATCTTCGGCTCGACCCTTGATTCCGGCGACTGAAGATCCTCCTTGAATCAGGAGTGTGACGATCTTGCGAAAAGGTGGCACCGGGGCGCCTTCCCGGCGTTGTGGGACAGGAGACGCGTTGCGCTCGGCGGATGCGGGGTGTCGCATGGATAGTTGCCGGGGCTACTCAGGGCGCAATGAGCCAGCCTTTCGGGACCTGGTACCGGTTTCCGCACTCATCAGCACCTAGCTCCTCGAACTCCGCCGCAAGGCGTTTTGCAACTCGTACGGCTTCTTCTTGTCCGGACACGCTGAACGGTGAGCGGGTTGCGCCAGAAGCGTCTCTAAGTAACACCCGCGGGCCATAATCGTTCGCGGGATCCGCACCAGTAACGAGGGAAGTCACAGTACGCGCGAGCTGTGCCGCAATCGAAGACCGGTTGTCTTCCACGTAGATCTCGGCACCGTTGGCGAGCATGAAGCTTGCTATCTGTATCTTCATCTGACGCGGGAACCCTCTACTCCTTACGGTCCTGACGAGCGAGTGATCGCCGGAGCAGCAGCGACGCGGGCCACGCGGCCGAGTCGCGCTCACTTTCGTCAAGTTGTGAAATGCGGACCATGACCCAGTTTTTCATGGGCGACGAACGGCGTCGCACTATGCCGGCGGTCTGGGGCACGCAGGTTGGCAGTTGCGATATCTTGCGCCTAGATCGAGTGAGTAGATCAGTCGGGTTGCCAAGCCTCGGTTTGCTAGCGCCACGACATAAGCATGTGGGAGGTTTGATGGCACCAATCGTTTCCAGCGTCGAGGTTTCACGATCCGCGGAGGAGGCATTCGAGTACGTCATCGACCCCAGCACAATGCGGGAGTGGCAGCAAGGCGTCGTACGCGGGTCTCTGGATACGACTGACATGGCGGTGGGGTCCAGGTGTACGACGGTTCGACGGATTGGTGGCCGGGATCGCGAAGTGACCACCGAGATCACCCAGTATCAACCACCCAGCCGTTGGGCTGATCGAGGTATCGAGGGCCCGATCCGGGCAATGGTTGGGGTGACAGTGGAACCCCTTTCTGGCGGCGTGCAATCGCGGGTCACCATCGAAGTGGACTTCACGGGCCATGGCGTCGGGAGATTGCTGGTTCCACTCGTCGTTCGAAGACAGGCGGCCAAAGAGATGCCGGGGAATATGAAGCGGCTCAAGGAACGACTCGAAGCAAACTTATAGGTCGTTTCCGTTGGGCATTCGGCTGAGAGTGTTGCGGCGCCGCTTGAGCTTGCCACTGAGCCGGCAGCGATAGGGGCGACCCTAGGTTCCAACACCAACTGAGAGCATGCGACCATCCGGACGAAGCGGAGTCCAGCACCTTCCTCAGTCGTAGTGCCTCAGTGTCGGCCACAACGTTCCCCACGGTTGCCGCGGTTCGGTGCAGATGTAGACGTGACCACCCCACTCCTGATTGTGAAGGCGGGCATGATCTGACAACGTGGCCGCAACTCGCACGCGCCCGAAGAACTGGCTGAGGTAGGCGCCGTAGCCGGTCACGTCCCTCGGACCTGGGGCGACCGCTACGACCGTAGACGCCGTGGGATTGCGCGGACCCCAGAACCACTCGTTGTTCTGTCCGCTCACCGCGATCGGAAGCCCAAGACCGCGACCAAGCTCGTTAACGGCGCCTGCTTCCCCGTAGTTCGCCGTGAAGATAACGGCACTCGCCCGCTGGACTCGCGGCAACGAGTACCAAACCGTGGACACCGTATGGACGAGTTCGGGCCAGCC
>DATCDR010000146.1:0-30907 GCA_036510575.1 Acidimicrobiales bacterium
AGAAGCTTCGCAGGATCGGCCATGGTTTCCGCAACTTCGCTAACTATCGGCTGCGGTTGTTGCTCCACTCAGGCGTCGAATGGGACACTCGTCCAACTGCGAGAATCAGAGGCCGTCACCCACGCCTCGTCGCGTAGAGCCTCTAAAGGGCAGCGGTCTTCGTGTTCGCGTGTTGTGTCATCCCGGAGAGACCTATCTACAAGCAACCTGTGCGGCGAACCGAGGGTTCATTGCGCCGGTCGATCAGCTACAAGAACCTGAGTCAGATGCTTCTCACGGCGCTGCTTAGGTACCACGTGATGGAGTGACCCGGAATCCAACTCAGTTCGTAGGTATTGAAGTTGCTGACGATTCCAGTGGAGCGATCGCCGTCGGTACGAACTGAGTGTGCGTCGCGTGATCGTGGATTTCCCAGGTGCAAAATGCAAACGAAGCTGCGATGAGCGCTACCCCGAACGCCACGCTTCGTACCGGGTGCCGCGTGAAGAATTTTCGGAACCGTATGGGGTTCTCCACCAGGTAAAAGGACGCTGCCGCGAACACGACCGAGACAGCAACCAGGCCGAGATTGTCCGCCAAGCTGAGTTGGTGGCCGACGCGCTCGTAGGCAATCGTCAGAATCGGCCAATGCCAAAGGTAGAGCGAGTACGAGATCGCGCCGATCCACTGAACCGGTCGATTGCGTAGGAGAGCCGCGGCACCAGACGGCGTGGCGGAACACCCGGCCACGATGAAGAGAACCGCTCCTAGGACCGGAACTGCCACAAGGGAGCCCGGGAAAGTTGTCGCCTCGGTGAACCAAAGTGCAGAGAAGATGATGGCTGCCAAGCCCGCCCAGCTCAAGGTGGCGGAGGTCCGCCGCCCAAGTTTCGCGAGTTGCGGCGTGCCGACAGCGACCAGACCGCCGATTGCCAGCTCCCAAGCGCGAGTAAGCGGCGAGAAGTAGGCCCACGTCCCGTTCTGATTCGTCTCGACTATCGACCAGACGTAGGACGCAACCACGATTACCGATAGCACCGCTGCGAGCCGCGCTCGCAGACTGAATCGTCGACCGATATAAGCGGTAATGAGGAGCAGCGTTGGCCAAACGACGTAAAACTGCTCCTCGACCGATAGCGACCAAAGTTGTTGTATCGGCGAGGGTGGCAGCTGTGACCCGAGGTACGTGGTCCCAATCGCACCGAAGTGAATGTTCGCCAGGAAGACCGACGCCCATCTCGCGTCATCAGCAGTTCGGTTTCCTGCAACGAATCCGAGCCAGATGTACGAAGCCAGAACCGTTGCGACGATAACTACGAAGGCGGCGGGCAGAATTCTGCGGGCTCGTCGCGCGTAAAAGCCGACTAGTGAGGTTCGATTCGACGTCTCACGCTCACGCAGCAACAGCCCAGTAATGAGAAAGCCCGAGAGAACATAGAACACGTCGACGCCCACATAGCCGCCCCGGATTCCGGGCAGGTGGGCGTGGTAAAGCACCACCAGAGCTACGGCCACGGCTCGAAGACCCTGCAGGTCGGCTCGGAACTCTTGATGACTGCCGGTAGTGCGTCCAGCTTCTCCTTCGGCCGCGGGTGTCGCGGCCAGAGTCGTGTCCATAGCCGGGGAGCTCGGGGTCAGCTCGAGGACTCCCGCGCTCTTAGTGGGGCCGCGAAAGCGGTCAGTCGCCGTCATGCAACGGTGAAGTGCTCAGCGAGTGTGGGTGACGGCGCGTCTGAATCGCGCATCTGCGGATTTGCCGCTCGTGCCACCCTTCAAGCGCTTCGCCAGGTCGTCCCAAGCATCCGGTGGCGGGAACCCGAGATTCGCCAGCCGAAGGGCGTGGGCGAGCGCAACATGAACGGAAGCGGGACGCTTCACGTCACCAAGTAGCCCACCGACGTAACCTCGCCCAACCTCAGGGGGGAGCGCGCTCGTCAAGACCGCGATGGCGCTCCCAGAGTCAACTGCCGCTGAGAAGGCACGTGAGTCGAACGCTGGCTCGGCAACGCTTAGCGCCGACGAGTTGGCACAGAGTCGCTCGAGGTCGAGCTCCGACATATCGTCGCTGATGAGGTCGACGTGCTGAGCGTGGTAACTATTGGCGATCTTGCCGGGAATCGAGCTACTGCCGTAGCGCATCACGATGGTGAGGTGGTAGCGGTCGATCCATGCCTCAGGGACCGCATCAAAGGCGGCCAACACCGTGGAAAGCGTCTCTTCGTTGTCCTTCGGCAAGAAGGCGGTGATCTGGTGCAGCTCCGAGCGGGCACCTCGACGACGAAGGGCGAGAGCCCGATGCGTTTCTACTGCGGGGCCGGAGCCGCCAAATTCCGAGTTCAGCGCGTTCGCGTCAGATTGGTCGCCAACCAAGACCAGATCTGCGCGCTCGACTGCCTCCGCTAGTTCGGCGCCAGCCGAGCCCGCGTTCGGAAGGCTGGCAGCCGCCACGATGGTGCAGGCTCCCGCCGCCTTGCCCGCCTGGATGAACTGCTTTATCCAGTCGTTTTCGATTCCCGGCCAGGCATACGCCACCACGGTCTGTACGTCAGGTCCCATCCACTCGCGAAAAGCTTGCATCCGCAGACGCGAAGTCTTCGGTGCTGTGAGCCGAGGAGCGCCACCAGTGAGGATGGGATCGTGCGCCGCGGCGAGCGAGGGCGCGCGATGCAACCCGCTCGCGAAAGCGGTGTCGGTGTCAACTTCGATTCTTGTGACCGAGGTGAGCCGGCCGATGGCCTGCACGATCTCGGCAACGATTATCCCCGGGATAGTTAGCGAGGAACCTGGACCCGCGACCACTACCTCTGATCGATCTTTGTCCACTGCGTTAGGGGAGACCTCGGAGAGACCCTCAGATCGTCGGTGCATGGTATCTCCGCAATCTCTCTCGAAGGATCACCCGCAGGATTCGCAATCCGTCTCGCGTGGCGCTCAGGTTGCTCGTCCCGTAGATGCGATTCGACTCAAAGCACGGGACCTCGACGGTTCGAAGCCCTGCTCGATGTGCACGGATACCAATGAGCGTCTCAACCTCGAATCCGTCAGAGTCGATGTCGATGCTCGACAGCTTGTTCGCCCAGAGACCGATGAAGCCGTAGGTGACGTCGGAGTATTTGGCGCCGAAGAGAATTCGAATCAGCCAGCAGATTCCCATGTCGCCCAGGCGGCGGATGCGAGTGATGTCGGCCGATCCCGCCCCAGCACAGAATCTGCTTCCCTTGACGTAATCAGCGCCAGATACCAGTGCTTCTCGTATTGCTTCAATCGCAGCGCCGTCCATTGAACCATCGGCGTCCATCGCGATGAGAATGTCGCCCGTTGCCGCCTGAAGACCGGCTCGCATCGCCGCACCCTTGCCGCGCGTGGTCTGCCGGATGATTCGAACATCTGGACGCAGCACCTTTGCAACGCGTTCGGTGTCATCACGTGAAAGACCATCGACGACGATGACCTCGTGGACCCAACCGGGCAGTGTGTTCAAGACGTACGGAAAATTGCCAGCTTCATTTAACGTCGGGATGATCACCGACACCGTCGGCGCAAGGCGCGGTCGACTCGGTAGTTGGACTTTGGCTTGCGGAACGGCCGAGGGACGCGGAGCGACCTTGACCTCCGGTGGCGCGGGAGGAGCAGACCTAGCGGCACGGACGCTCGCTTTCCGTATTCGATCCAAGCCCTCGAGGCTCACCAACGAAGAGCGATTTTTCACCCTACGAAGCCTCTGCTCTTGCGAAGGTCGAGGCGTGGACTTGCGAGCCAGCACCATCGCGAATCGACCGGACACCCTCAAGTGTGTCGACAACGACAGCCGTTTCCTGTGCATGATTCGGGCCGCGACCAAGCTTCCACTCCGACTCGCTCGACGCTTGCGTCAAACAGGATTCGAGTGGGGCCCGGGTCTCTGACCTATCGGTAGTCCGTAAGCTCAGGCGGCCTTGACCCGCAGCTCGTGATCTTGACGCCCGCGGGGTTTTCATCATTCTTAGTAACGGCACCAAGTGGGGCGGACGTTAGTAAAAATCATCAAATCTCTGTGTTCGATCGTCAACCTGTGGGCTCGCTCGTCGCTGTGCTGCGGAGGAAACTGTCACAAAACTACAGGAACTCCCAAGGTCGCGGTTGCTCGTTTTGGGCAAAAATTCAGGCAATTTCCGCGCCCTGGCGAACTTGAGGTGAACTAGAGCGCATATGGCGAGTCACGCGAGGCATGAGTGACTAACGAGGCTCCTGTGGCTCATTTTTCTGTCGCTCATGAAGTTGGAAAACATCCAGAAATTCTTCTGCTGAGCTCCGTTTCAGGCGTGAATCCCGGAAGTGTCGACGAGATCGCGCCGGTCGCCGCCGCCAAAAGGAGTGCTAGGGTCGGCGGGGCGCGCCTGACACGTCGGCCACGTGGCCGTTCTCGGGTACGCCTCAACAGCAGCGATGTCATCGGCTCACCCGACGAACAGAATGGAAATCAGCGAGCGGATTCACGCGATTGCTCGACGAAGAGAGCCTTTCTAGCTCTCGCCGGCGGGCGCCCAGACGTCTGTGATCCCGGAGAGGTCGAGGGCTCGCGGCCATACGCGAAAGAAGCAAAAGAGCTGAATCGGCGAGTTCAGACACGATGCTCGGATTCAGGCAGGGCTGTTCGGCTTAGCAGGGCAGGGTTCTCCTGCTCGGTTGTTAGCGACGGTCACCCTGAGTTGGCCGAAGGGTGGAGGTTTTCGCCGAAGCCCTGCAGTGACCACAGCCCTGATCTAATCGTGAAGCGAAGCCGCCCGGAATCCAAACCGTGTCGGCGCGACAGACTAGTTTGCGGTTGCGATCATGTGCGAATTCGCTCGCCAGATTGCGATCACGGTTTAAAACTGCTCACGCAATGACGTCGAACCCGTGGCCTAGAGATGCACCGGCATCGTGCGCCCGTCATCGAATGCCTTCACTTGTAGCATCACTCCGTCGTAGATGTGAATAGGCAACTCCAAAATAAGGGGATACTCAAGGGAGCAGTTCCGCACAAATGAATACCTTTAGCAAGTCCTTTGATGGGCATCCGCCGTGTGGTGGTCTCGGTATGGTTCCTGCCGAGCCACGGGCGCGAGGTTCCCGGAGTACGGAGTGTGTGAGTGCATGACAACGTCTTCAACCTGGTTCGGACCTGAGGACCGCCCCCTCGCGGGTTGGCTGCACTTGCCCGAGAGCGGTGTGGCGCGTGCGGGAATCATCCTCTGTCCGAGTCTCGGCGTGGAAGCGCTGGTCGCGCAGCCCGCGTACCTGCGACTGGCTCGTCACTTGGAGGCCATGGGATTCGCCGTGCTCCGATTCGACTATTCGGCGACCGGCGACTCCGCGGGGTCGATGGAGGCCGCGTCGATCGAACAGTGGGTGGAGGACGTTCGTTTCGCGCGCGACGTCATGGTGTCGTCGGGAGCGGAACGGGTTGGCATCGTCGGGCTGCGCATAGGCGCGACACTTGCGGCCCGGTCGCTCGTCACCCACGGTGCGTATGACGCTGTCGCATTGTGGGATCCGTGCGCAACCGGCCGGGCATTTCTGCGTGAGCAACAAGCGCTAAAGGCTTTGACGTTTAGCGTTAGCACTCCAGACACCGATGAACAGGGTCTGGACCTACTTTCGTTTTGGATGCCGACCTCGCTAGCGACGGACCTTGCTGCAATGACGCTCGACGGCTCCGAACGGCTTGACTCAGTAAAGGCGCTGCTCGTCACGCGCGCGAACCGACCAAAGCCGCCTCAGGTACGAGAGTGGCTCGAACACTCGCAGGCTGAGGAAGTCGAAGCGAAAGGCCAGGAGGACTTCCTCGACGTACCAGCTGGAATTTCAGTTCTCCCCTTGGACACGATCGACGGAATCTCGGAGTGGTTAGATCGCACCTTCGATGCTCGCACTACCCCGATACGACTCCTCGGGAGTAGCGGGGCAATCGTCGACCACGACCCCGAGGGGAGACCGATAGTCGAACGTCTTTCCTTCTTCGGTAGTGCGGGTTTATTCGGGGTCGTCACGGAGCCGGCCTTTAATGCAGGCCTTCCTCCGGTCGTATTGCTAAACGTCGGTCTCTTGCATCACGTGGGTCCTGGTCGACTCTGGGTCGACCTCGCTCGCGAGTGGGCCTCGAAGGGCATACGAGTCCTTCGATTCGATCTCGGAGGGATCGGGGAGAGTCCCGCGCTCCCGTATCGCTCCGAGGGCGTCGAGTATCCGCTCGAGGCCGTCGACGACATCGTCGATGCGATGCGCCTCGTCGCGCCCGATGACGACGAGAACGTGATTCTTGTTGGAATCTGTTCAGGTGCGTATCACGCACTCGAGGCCAGCATCGCCCTCAACATCACGGGAGTAGCGATAATTAACCCAATCCTGTCGTTCGACCCCACCGAGGTACGAGAGGGTCGTCCACTCGACACTCGCCGGAATGCTGTCCAGCCCCGCCACGAAATTGTCCGCTGGATGCGCGAAAGTCGAGCGATAACTCGGGTCTCTAGATGGCCTCCACTGTTGAAGGTTCGCGAAAGCGCCCGCGTGGCGCAGGTCATCGATGAGTGGACGCCGGAGTTTGTCTGGAACCTTCTCGACAAGGTGGGCACCATTCGATCGGGTGCCAGCGTGCTTGAAACGATCGGAAGCGGCGGGACGAGCATATTGTTGATCTGTGGGGAGGTTGAGGCCCGTACATTTCGACGGGCAGGAAAGCGTATTGACGCGCTGATCTCCGCGGGGGTTTTAACCTTCGAAGTGCTTCCTGGCCTCGATCATTCTCTATTTAGTGCCAAATCTCGACGTGACGCTACGCGGTGGCTTGATGGATTCGTGGCCGAGTTCGACGGCTCGACTGCACGAGTCAGAAGCCCTTCTGCCTCCGCCAAGACGCCGCTGTCGCCTACCACTCTGCGGCCCGACAACACTGGGAGCGGTGCGGCGCTCGCCGCAGCAGTGGATTTACTCGTGCCTGGAGTTGACCCGGAAAGCACTGAATGAACGCTTCGGTCCTTTCTTACTCGCGCCTTGCTGAGAGATACCGAATTCGACTGGATGCCAAATCCCTCGGGATCCAAAAACCTGCCACCCGAGCGGGCACCGTAACGCTCATCGTCGGGCTCGGACTCTGCATCCAAGCTGTTGGGTATGCAATCGCGCGTTCTGGGAACGTGAGTTTCGGGTTAGATCTCTTCTTCGCCGGAGTGGTCGTAATTTTCGCGCCCTGTGCCTGGAGGCTCCTTGGCGTGGCAGCCGAGAGAACAGAGCGCCTCCAGGTTGCGTCCTTACTCGGTGTGGCGCTAGCTGTCTCCTTCTACCTTGTCAGTCCACTCTTCTTCAACACCTTCGATGAGATGCTGCACGACACGACGTACTGGCAGCTCCTCGACCTCAGGAAGCTCTTCGCGACAAATACCGAGCTCACCATTAGTCCGTATTACCCCGGGCTCGAGATGCTCACCGTGGCGGTGAGGTGGGGGACTGGTCTACCAGCAGTGGCAAGTCAGGCAGTGGTCGTTCTGGCATGCCGGCTCGTGCTGGTCCTCGCGTTTTTTCTCTTTTCCGAGCGAGTCCTGCACTCGGCGCGAGCTGCTGGTATCGCGGTACTCGTCTACGCGTGTGGTCCGCAGTTCTACGCATTCAACGCGGCCTACAGCTACCAGACGATCGCGATCGCGTTCGGCGCGGCCGCGATCTATTTCCTGCTCCTTGCTGGCGACGGCGTTCATGCGCGTCGATGGACGGTCCTCTCGGTCTTGGCCGTCGTCGGCGCGACCCTTAGCCACCACCTGGTCGGAGCCTTGACCGTTGGCCTGTTTTGCGCCTGGGCGATCGCTATCTCGCTCGAGAGTCGCCAGCGACTAGAACTCCGCTCAAGGGCGTCCCTCGTGCGTCGCGTCGCCGGGATCAGCGTGATAGTTACCGGCGGATGGACGCTCGTCGCGTCGAGAAAGCTCTATCTCTACCTGGAGCCGATCTTCGTCCAGGCCTGGAGGTCAATCGAGAGCGTCGTTGTCGGAAGCTCGTCTAGCCGTACCTTGTTCCAATCATCGAATGGCACTACGACTCCACACTGGCAGCAGGCCCTCCTGGTTTTGTCAATCCTGGTGACGTGCGTTGTCGGTGCACTCGCCGCATGGAAGGCGCTCTTTGGCGACTCGTTACGACGCGGCGCGCAACGGTTCTTACCGATCATCGTGACGGCCGCCTACGTCGTGGTACTCGTCTCGCCTCTGACCGCGGCCAGTGCCCAGATCGGACAACGGGCCTCGACCTTCATCTTTTTCGGACTCGGAATACTCGTCGGTGGGTGGTATCTCACGTGGAAACGAAGGCCCCCGATCGTTGTGCTCACCACGATTGCGACTGCCTGCTTCGTCGGAAGCTTGATCTTCGGATCCGGCCCCAGCTGGTCCTACGTGCCGGGACCCTACCTTCCCGCTGCTGACCAGCGCTCCGTAGACACGCCAGGTATCGCAGTGGCGCAGTGGGCGGGGATGCAGCTGCCAGTTGAGTCGCGCGACGCAAGCGACGTCGACACGAGCGTGCTCATGGCGGCCATGGGCCACCTCTCGAGCGTGTCGGAGACCGCCGCCCTGATCAACCCAGGCCTAATCTTCTTTAGTACTTACTTCAGTAGCTACGACATGCAGGAGATCCAGAAGTACGACATTCGCTACATCGTCGTCGACAGAAGACTGCTCGAGGGACCACCCGCATTCGGCCAATACTTCGAGCCTGGAACCCCGTCGCCTGGACAGATCAACCGCGTGACCGCGGCCGACCTTGACAAATTCGGGACTGCATCCGGCCTCCAATTGGTCTACGACAACGGGCCAATCAAGGTCTACAACACCGCGGCGCTTTTGAGGACTACCACGGCACCGACGACGGTGGCGCCCTTTGGCAACTCCGAGGACAACGTGAATCTCTGGGTGCTCATACCTGCACTTCTCGCGCTCTTCTCCTGGCTGGCGAAGGCCAGAAGACGCAGGTACTACCCGGTGGTCGAGGACGTCCTCGGCGCGATCGTGGCGGCAATGTCGATCGGTGTGGTGGCGATGTTCGGTTTCGTTCCTTCCAAGCTCGACCCCACTCCGATCGCTGCGTCGTTGCTGATCGCAACTGCCTTCTTCGCTTGGCGGGGGGACACCATGACGCTCCTTCGCCGGGCACGCCAGGCACTTACCCCAAGCGTTCGTTCTCGTAGCATCAAGGCGCCCAAGCCACGAGTTCGACGGCCCCAACTCTGGCTTGGGAGCTCCGGGGCGCTGGCGTGCCTTCTGGCCGTCGTGATCGCGGTGATTTCGGCGCGGACCTACTTCGTGCCAGTGACCTCCCTCTCAATCGTCACCAGCTCCACTCAGGCTCCTGTCGCGGAGGTGTCGCTCGCGTCGCCACCGGCAGCAGCGAAGCTCGTGCTGATCGACGGTGGCGAGATCCTCGGCTCCTATCCGCTGCGACGGGTGAGCTCCCAATCCGTGACGCTTCCGCGCTCTGCTGGCGCGGACTCGGACCAGGTCGAACTTGTCATTGGTGGCCACGAAGTACGTGAGATAACCGCATGACGCTTACGACTACAGCTCCCGATCATTTACTCCTCCGTGAGGCCGGGAAGCCGTGAGTTCTGAAGCGGCCAGCGGCGCCGAGGTGCCTGAAGCCCATCTGGAAGGTGCTTCCTTACGCGCGGAGATTGCAGAGCTGCCTGAAGGAAAGAGCCTGCAAGGCACCCGCCTCGCGACCGCGTGGCGCACCGTAGCTAGCCGCGAGAGTTGGGCAAGTTTGCTCTCCGGTCACGGCCTTTTTGGCCGCTTCGGCTACCTCGTCGCGACACAGGCGGTCACCGTGCTCATCGGGATCGGGTACTGGGCGATCAGCGCTCGTTCGATACCTGCAGCCCAGGTAGGCGTTGCCGCAGCAGCGGTCTCGGCCGCGACGCTGATCGCGGCACTCGGCGTCCTCGGTGTGAACACGGTCCTCGTCGTCGAGCTGAAAAACCAGCGACCAGCCGATCGGAGTGCCTTCATCACGACTGGCATCGCCATGGCGGCCCCGATCGTGGCGGCGGTGACACTCGCGGTCTGGGCCTGTTCCTCACTGCTTGGTCCGAGCCTTCGAACGATCGGTCACAGTCCTGCGGACGGGCTGCTCATGGTTCTCGGCGCGGTCGTGACGATGGTGGGCACCACCTACGACGCTGCGGCGCTCGGGCTTTCAAGATCTCGGCCGAGGTTGATTCGAAACACCCTCGGATCAGTCCTAAAGGTCGCTGGCGTTGCCGTTGCGGTAGCGCTCAACCAGCGAACGACGGTCGCTCTTCTCATCGGCTGGAATGCTTCGACGCTTTTGTCGTTGCTCACGTATCTGCCACTGCTCAAACTAGAACGCGTGGCCGTTTCCTTGGCTCGACGGCGCAGGATCGTACGAACGTACTGGCGCCTCTCGCTCGGACACCACGCCGTCAACCTCGCTCTCGGATTCATGGGATTCATGCTGCCCGTAATTGCCGCGCTCTTCATTCTCCCGAAACAGGTCGCGTACTTCTCGGTTGCCATGCTCATCGCGACGAGCTCGCTGGCCATCCCCTTCCTACTGTCGATGAGCCTGTTTGTAGAAAGTGCAGGCGAACCGGAGCTGCTGCGGCGGAGCGTGCGAAAGACCTTTCCGGCCGGATTGGCATGCTCTTTAGGGGTGCTCGCCGTGTTCGAACCTGGAGCGCGCCTCTTTCTAGGGCTCTTCGGCCACACCTACGCGCTCCATGGAACGACGTCGCTTCGGCTACTCCTCCTTATCGCTGTGCCGTACGTCGTGAAGGACCACTTCGTTGCCATTCGGCGGGCGCAGAACCGCCTCACCGAGGCAGCGAAGATCGGCATCATCTCTACGGCCTTTGAAGTAGCGGCTGCAGCACTTGGCGCCGCACTTGGTGGGTTGAACTGGCTCTGCGCGGCGTGGGTCATTTCGGCTGCGATGGAGGCGCTGTTCTTCTTGCCTGCAGTCCTGATCGTTACGCGCTCGCTATCGACGCGACATTTCCAGATTCTCCGCTAATACCGGCTCCGAACCGGTGCATCGGCATCGGCGATGAGATCAGATCGGCTGGAATGAGGTCGATCCCAGGCCTTGACCTGTAACACCGACAAGGACCAACGACGGTGCGCACGCAGTTGAATCCGGGCGGCAAAAAGTCAGGGCGTCGCATCGCGCGGGACATCGTGGTCAATCTCGTCCCGGAAGGTCGCAACGACAACCGCCACCGCCTGGTCGTGCTCGTGGGCGAGGCTCACCGCGACTGCATCGATCCCGGCTGCCTCGGCCAGCCTCGCTGCCTCACCTGTCAGCAGCAGGTCACACGCGCCACTTTCACTGCGCACCACCTCGATGGATCGCCAGAGTCCACTCGCGCCGGTCGGTCGGAGGACCTTGATCGCTGCCTCTTTGGCCGCAAAGCGCGCCGCCAGTCCTTCCGCGACCGTCCGCGGCGTGCCAACGCACGAAGCCCGCTCATGGTCGCTAAAGAGCCGATGGGTATAGCGGTCGCCGAACATCTCTATCGAGTGCTCGACCTCGGAGATACAAACGAGGTCGACGCCGACCCGTATCCCGGAATGGTTGAACGCCATCACACCTCGCCCGATCGGTTAACCAGAGCGTACCTAGCCGCCGTCTCGAGTCCGAGCCTCGGAGCACCGCATCGCGGCCGTCCACCCGATCGCCGACACGCAAACTAATTCTTCAGTGATAGCGGGAATCGGCCGATATATGAGTCCGCGCATGCGTTATTCGCTGGGAGCAATTCGTTCACTAGCTCAAAAAGGGACGCGCGGCCATGGACCGGAACGAAAAGATCAGTCGGTACGCTGGCAGTTGCTGAGCTAGGCGATCATCGGCGTGTGCTGGAGCGGAGGAGCAGATCCCGTGGTTGAAGACGACATTCGGTCGGTACTCGCTGAGTATGCCAAGTTGCAGGTGGACGTAACGACACTTTCCGCCGGCGACGATCTGTACCGGAGCGGACTGACGTCGCACGGCAGCGTGAACATCATGTTGGCCCTGGAAGACAAGTTCAACATTGAGTTTCCTCCAGAAATGCTGCGCAAAAGCACGTTCGAGTCGATTCGTGCAATCGAAGAGGCCATCGCCGAGCTCACCGCGGCCTAGACCAGGGTTTCTGGGTCGGAGTCGCCGAGGTCGATCTTGCTCGCTGGTCCTCGCTAGCCGAGCATCGAATGCGCCAACCAGAAGTCAACCAGCGACTCGCTGCCAGATATCTCGACTTCAGCACCGGCAAGGCTCACGCGTCGGTACAACAGCAGCGCCAGGCGCGATGCGGGTCCGCTTACCTGGGCCCTCGCGTCACACGAGCCGTATCGAATCTCGAAGGCATCCGGATAAAGCGTCGCGGTCCAAGCTCGATCGACGTCGTCTGCCACAAAGACCAGGCTCTCTCCTCGCCCGCGTAGCTCGGCAACCTCTGGTGAAAATGCTGCCGCACTGGCAAGATTTTCCAGAAACTCATCGATCGCATCGGCGGCGACGGTTGCGTCGAAGTCCGGCGAGAGGCCGCCGGCGAGTTCTAAGTCAGATCGATGGATCAACGTCTCGTGGAGTTGTCGTCGCGACCAGAAGCGCACATGTTGATCCGCCCCCCACGACCACATCGGGGCCTCAGGATCTGCGTCTCGCAATGTCTTTAGCAGCGATTGGCCGCCCTGGCGGATCCACTCTCCGTCGATGGTGCCTGGCTCGAGCCCGAGCGCCGAGATCGGAACTCGCCGCTCTGCTTGATGTCGAACGAGATATTCAGCCCACCGGTGGATCATGCCCAGATGACGGGCAAGGTCACCGACGGCCCAAGGCGAACACGTCGGCACCGCCAATGACGAGTCGATGGCTTCGAGCGTTTGGGCGAAATGGTCGATCTCTACCTCGAGCGCATCGCATTGCTTAATGAAGTCCATGGTTCCGGATCCTGTCGGGTTCAACTCGAACGTCACGGCGAGACGTGAGCGGGGTAACAAACTCGCTCTCAACTCCATATCGGATAGCAGCCCCATCCGCTGCCCTCGTAAAATAATGGAGAGAGCCCTAGTCAGGGTGGATTGTCGTCGTTAGAGTACGGCGCAGCACATCCCGTGTGGCTGAACGACCTTGGGGGTCCTCATGGCGAAGTCAAGACTGGACTGGGGAATAATCGGTGGGAGGTTCGAGCAACAGCTTGAGCGCCACGACTCGAGCCTCGCCGAGTGTGCAAGGAGTACCCATGTCTGATGAGTCCCCAAATCCTTCGGCGCCAGCGGGCGCGTCGTTCAAGTTCGATGCGAAGCGGTGGTCCCAAACCGATCGGATCGTGGCCATTGCGACGTTTGTTCTCTTCATCTCATTATTCCTCGCATGGTTCGGCGCCTTCGGCTTCACCGTGGACGGGCTTTATCACGGCTACATGTACCTAACTTTGATCGTGAGCTTGGCCATCGTGGTGTACCTTGCCCTCGTAGCGGGCATGGATAAATTGCCGTTCAAGTTGCCGGTATCCCACCCTCAGGTGCTGTTGTTCGGTACCGCCTTTAACCTTCTCCTGACCGTGATCTCCTTCTTGACCAAACCGAGTGTCACGTCGTGGCAGTACGGTGCTTTCATTGGCCTTATCGCGGCAGTGATCGCCGCGATCCCCCGAGTAATTCCAGCCATCCAGGCGCGATTCGCAAAGTAGAGGGGAATCCCAACTCCATCAAGATGACCTGACTCCGAGTGTGTTGCACGCCGGTTCTTGTCAACAGAAGCGCCCGACCTAGCGGCGGTTGCTAGGAATCGTCGCGACACGGGCTGAAAGAAACAAACTATCGAGACGCTCGGCCGGGATTTCCCAGCCGAGCGCTTTTCGTGGTCGGCCGTTGGACGCCACCTCGCCGACGGGGGTGCTACGCGCTCCGACCGAATCTTCAGAAGCTGGTCGCGATGATCCCCACTTGGTCCAGATCGGGGCGGCGTCGATCAGGTGTCGAGGTCGTCGGTCCCGAAGTCGTGATCTGGATGGTTCACCGCTCCTTCTCGCCAGTAGCCGCGAGTGACGAGCGCATCGGGTGCAACCGAATGCTTCTCGAGCAGTGTCTTTCGCATCCCTCGAACCGCAACCGCCTCACCTGCGATCCAGACCGAGCCGAAGCCGTCTGGCATTGCCCGATGCGCGAGGTCTTCCTCGAGCGCGGCGCCCGGTCTAGCCGGCTGCGCTGCCACCCACTCGATGGAGATGAACGGGTGATCGGGGAGTACCGGACGGTCACGCTCTTGCGACAATGTCTCGATGACAATGTCGGTCGGAATCGTGACGCCTGCCTCGATGATCGTGCTGATCGCTGGAACGGCGCTGTCGTCACCAGCGAGCAACTGCCAGGTCGCTCCGGGCGAGGTGTGAAACACCGCCCGCGGCATGCTGACCCGAACGTGATCGCCCGGCTCGGCGGTGGCTGCCCACTTCGAGCAGAGTCCGTCGCCGTGCAGCAAAAAGTCAATGGACAGTTCGCCGCGTGCGGCGTCGAACGACCTCGGCGTGTAGGTCCGCGACGGTGGTCGTGGCGCCGACTCGCCGGCTCGTGTCACTGGCGAGCTGTCAACGCTCACGGATGGAAAAAACTTGAGATGGCTGCCGGCCCCTGGCCAGACGAATGCTTCGAGCGCGTCGCCACCAAGGACGACGCGGACAAAGCCGCCGCCCTGGGGCTCGACGCGCACGACTTCGACGTCGAGGGGTGCGGGACGAGCCCGCCGACCGGACGGTTGCGCCGCTTCGAGCGCTGTCGGATCGGTCATCCTTGCTGGGAGAGGATCGTGTAGAGCTTGCGCCTGGTCTCGTCGAGCAGAGCGATCGCCTCGGTCTGCTGGTCACTCGTCGCGACGTGACCGACTTGGATGACCGCCGCAGCAAGCTGGCCGAGCGCTCCTCGAAGCTTGAGCGCGCCCGGGTTCACACCCTCGACGACCTCTTCCCAGGGGAACTTTCCGCCAGCAGCCTCTGCGCTTAGCGCCCGACCACTCTCGGTGAGCCCGAAGCGTCGCTTGCCCGCGTCTTCCTCAGCGACGATGTGGCCCTCGTCCTCTAGTAACTGCAGGGCGGGGTAGACCGATCCTGGGCTTACCTTCCACAGGCCGTTCGTTCGCTCCGCGAGCTCTTGAATGATCTCGTAGCCGTGCATCGGACGCTCTGCGAGCAATGCGAGGATCGCCGCCCGTACATCTCCCCGACGGGCACGGCCTCCTGGCCCTCGCCCTCTGCCGAATCCCCGAGGACCTAACGGTCCGCGCCAAGCTGATTCGAATGCGCCGGGAAACGCCCCGAAGGCGCTTCGTCCTTCGTCGCGAGCGTTCGATCCGACGTTTTGTTGCCACGGTGCCCGATGGCTGTGGCCTTCATGGTGGTGATGCAATTTGTTGCCTCCTTGTAGCGGCCTCTTGCAGCCTCGAGAGGGAGTGTATCGCGATATATCGTTAGTGTGTCGCTATTTCCGAGATTCCCGGAAATTCTGTCGTCCTGGCGTCCAGCGGGAGACCAAACCGAACGCTCACGAGCCACGCGAGCGAGGCCTCATGAGTTGATCGGTACCCCGATAAGCAGGTCTTTTCGGTGCTACCGCCACCCGAAAACTACTTCAGGGGTTCTGCGCGAGCCCAGATGTTCGCCTGGCCGACCCCATCTCGATAAAACTCCGGCAAGGTCGACGTCGTGTGAAGAGCGGGGGACAGCGTGACGATTACGGATTCGCAGGTGCACATCTGGGCGGCCGATTCACCGAGCAGGCCGTGGCCCGCCGGTGGAGCCGCGCGCGCCCAGCGACCGATCCCGTTCGAGATGAGCGACCTGATCGAGGAGATGGACGCCGCGGGCGTCGACCGAGCGGTCATCGTGCCGCCGTCATGGGAAGGCGACCGCAACGACGTCGCACTGGCTGCAGCGGCGCGCTACCCGGAGCGCCTCGCAGTGATGGGTCGCATCGATCTCGCTCAACCGAGTGCTACGGACTTCGCAACGTGGCGCGCGCAGCCAGGGATGCTCGGGGTGCGGCTGACCTTTTTGGTCGGCGGTCGCGTCGATGACGCGGACTGGTTCTGGCCGCGAGCAGAGGCCGCCGACCTGCCCGTGATGATCTTTGCTCCCGGGCATACCGAGGAGCTTCACGACGTCGCTCGGCGCTACCCGAACCTGCGACTCATCATCGACCACCTGAACCTCGGAACCGGCGCTGGCATCGGCGATCTCGAGCGCGGGATCGCTCCACTGCTCGCGCTCGCTGACCTCGACAACGTGGCGGTCAAGCTCTCCGCGCTGCCATGCCTCCTCGGGCCACACGACTCCCCCGAGGCCCTGGCACCGCACATTCGCCGCGTGGTCGATGCCTTCGGCGCCGATCGTTGCATGTGGGGCTCGGACCTCTCGCGCCTTCCCCGCCCGTATGTCGAGTGGGTTGACGCTGGCAGAGCCGGTTTCGGCTGCCTCAGCGAAATCGAGACCGCCCAGGTGATGGGGGAGGCACTCGCGCGCTGGCTCGGGTGGCCCTGAGGTCGCCTAGATCCGGGCGAACTTCTGGAAGGTGTGGGCGTCAGGAGGTGCCAGGCCCGGGCGCACACCGATGGTGTTGGTGACCTCAGCCATGTAGATAGAGCCCTCGTTGTCCACCCACAGACCGTGCGGTGCGATGAAGAAACCGTCCTTGGAGGGATCAGAGTCGCTCCAACGCAAGAGCACGTTGCCGTCGAGGTCGTAGATGCTGATACGAGAGGGCTCTTCCTCCGCGATCGGTCCCCTGCGCGACGACACGTCGCCTTTTCGGTAGACGAGCTCACCGACGTAGACGAGTCCCGCGTCGTCGATGAAGATGTCCTGGGGTCGTTGCACGTCGAGCCACTCGCTTAAGTAGTTGCCCTCACCGTCGAAGATCTGGACCCGGTCGTTTTGCCGGTCCGCGACGAAGACCCGTCCGTCGGTGTGGACCCAAGCGCTGTGCGGGGTCCGGAACTGTCCCGGCCCACCACCTGGCTCGCCCCAGGACTGGATCAGGTCCCCACCGTCGGTGAATCGGTGCACTCGGGAGTTCCCGTAGCCGTCAGAGACATAGAGATCTCCCGATGGTGCCACCGCCAGGTTCGTTGGGCGGTTGTAGGGCGGGGCGCCATGGGTGATGGTCGCCATGTCGGCTCCGTCGTAGCCGCTGTCGCTCAGCACGCCGACTGAGCCGATCTGCTGCAACAAGGTGCCGTCCGTCGCGTAGCGGCCAACGGAGTTCCCGGAGTCGTCGACGCAGAAGATCTCGTTCTCGCCGTTCATGAACATGCCGTGCGTGCGGTAGCTGAACTTGCCCTCGCCCCATGAGTCGAGAAATCTGCCGTCTTGGTCGTAGACCATCACCGGGTGATCACCCCTGCAGTAGAGGAAGACGTTTCGAGCGTCATCGGTGCAGACTGCCGCCACGTCCTCGTGCTTCCAGCCCGCTGGGAGCTGCTCCCACCCCTCGACCAGTTCGAACTGCAGTGCGCCGCTTCCGAATCGTGGTGCCATCGAAGTCCCCCTATCTGTCCCGACCCGACCGTAGTTCGCCGGGCTGTGCAAGGAAAGGGAGGAACGAGCAACCGCGCTCGTCGCCGCATGACGGGCAGACCACTCGCGGCGACCCGCGTGTGTTGGGCGAAGTTATCTCTACGAGCCGGTTACTCGAGCGAACAGCTCGGTCACGGTTGCCGGCGCTTTGTCCGCCGCCCATACGACGAACTGATCCGGGCGCACGAGAACGAGACGCGCATCGAACTCCTTGCGCTCGTCGGTGAAGCTGTCTCGCACGATCGTGAGGGGAACCCGGGCGTTGACAGCGGCCGCAGCGAGCGCTGCGACATCGCTCTCTTCTGCGTCGAAAGCAAGCAGCGTGAATCCTTCCCCGAGTTCCTCGTAGACATTTCGGCCAGTCCCGAGCACGAGTGGTGCGAGGTGGTGGCCGGCTCTGGCTGCGAAGGAGTGCGAGCCGGACGCGCCGATTCGCGCGTCCTTCGGCCCGAGCACGACCGAAGAGCCTTCGTAGTTCGGCTCATACGAGGGTCCCGCTGCATCGCCCGTCGTTCGTCTGCTCCAGGCCTCTTCGAACTCGGCTCTGTCGAGGTTCGGGTTGTAGCGCGCGAGGAACTCGGCGTCTTTGGAGATGCCGCCGGCGATCACCTTGAGGCCGGTGTCTTCGAAGACCGGTTGACGCTCTTCGCCGTAGGAGTCGAGTAAGGCGTCGCCGCCCCACCCCTCGAGGGCGGCAGCGAGTTTCCAGCCCAGGTTGGCGACATCTTCGATACCGGTGTTCAGTCCAAAACCACCGTAAGGAGGGTGACTGTGGCACGCGTCGCCGGCGATGAAGCCGCGGCCGCTTCGATAGGTGGTCGCCACCTCGATGCGCATGTCCCAGAATCCGATGTAATCGAACTCCACCTCGATCGGGAAACCGGCGACCTCAGCGAGCATGGCCTTTAGATACTCGACGTCAGAGCTCGTCGTTTCGGGCGGCACCGGACCGTGGAAGAAGAAGCTCTCGCCGACGTCCACTCGTCCGAAGAACTGCCAGATCCCGTTGGTCTCGGGCTTGATCACCCGAAACGTGGTCCGATTCGGGAAGCGTTCCAAGCCCTCGTGGAGGTCCTTCGAACGAAAGACCGCGAGCAGCATCCGAAGGCCGTAGTCGGGACCCCTCCGTTCGATTCCGATCGCTTCGCGCACAAGTGACCTGGCGCCATCACAGCCGACCACAAACTGGCCGTCTAGCACCTGTTCCTCGTAGGGCCACTCCTCGCCGGCGATGGTGACATGAACCCCGTCATCGTCTTGTTCGACCGACTTAGCAGTCCATCCAAGGAGCGCCTCGACGCTTGGCAACTGCGCGACACGATCACGGAGCACCTGCTCAGTGAGGTATTGGGGCAGTCGCTCGTTCTCCTGGAAGTAGTAGGAGCGGACCTGCTCGAGACCGGGCGGCGCGTACCAGTACTCACTGGCAAGGCTGCCGTAGGCGGTCAGTCCCCCGATCGGGTAACCAGGTGGAAGGAGGCGGGCGGCACGGAGCTCATCGACGCAGTGCCAGAAGTAGAAGTGCTCGAGGGTCCGCTGCGTCAGGTTCTGGCCTTTTGGGATCCGACCGACTTCGAGATGACGTTCGACGACGACGCACGAGACACCTCGCTGGCCGAGCTCGACTGCCAAGGCCATCCCAACCGGGCCCCCGCCGACGATAACTACCTGGTACGTCTGCGGCACGGTTACCTCCTTGGCGAGTTCCACGGACAGCTCGACCGATGTGCGTGGCGCGGCGCCGACGCAGCGAGAAATGGCGACGCTACGGGTCGAGGAGTGCAGAGCTTACCGAGGGCCCCTTCCTTCTCCAAAACGGCGGCCTCGACGACGATCAGTTGGTGCGGCGAGTTGTCGATTCGAAAAGGAGGCGGTACTACAACTTTTCGTCCAGATCGATCGCGTAGATGAACTGGTCCCCTCCGACACCGACCTCCCACCATCGTCGCCCGATTCCTTGCATCTCCATCCAAGGCAGCTTCGGCCCGGACTCCTCATGGCGGAGCTTCGCGCGGTCCAAGGTGGAAAAGACCCCGAGAACCCGTGGGCCGCCCTCTTCGGGCGTGGCCTCGTGCATGGCGAGATAGAGCTGCATCACCGATCCTTCCGTTCGCCCAAGCGTATTTCGAACGCGGCCTGCCTTCCTCAGTCCTTTCTGTGGAACTCGGTGCAACTTTTCGCCGCGGAACGAAGCCCCCGCGAGGGGAGTGATCGGTAGGATTTGGCTCCGAGACAGGTCCGCGTTCGCTGCCAGAAGCCGAGAGGAGCCGCGCATGGCCAACGAAGTTGAGCCGCCGACCTTTACCTGGAAGCGGCTCGAGAAGCTCGACGCCGCGATCTCGTGGCGGCGCGACGTCGAGAACGCGCCGCTCGCCAATGTCTGGCACCTCGAGACCGTTGCCGAACTGGCCTCCGCTCTCAAGGACCTTCTCGAACAGCGTGACCTCGACGAACAGCTCATTGCCTTGTTGTGGGATCACGTTCCTGGCGACGACCGCCTCGAGATCGCCGACGTCATCGAAGCGCCTGGGAGTACCTATCCGAACGGTGCAGCGCGCCTCACCTACGTGGTGAACCCGGCGCGCAAAGCCAATCCGAAGTCGTAGCAACCGGAAGCTAAGGACGTCGATTCGCTACGCTCCATGGGCCGCCAAGGCTGGCATTCCGGTACCTAGGAGCTAGATGGAACAGTTCGATCTCCAGCCGATGACCGTCGGCGAAATCGTGAGCACCGCGGTCCGGATCTACTGGACGAGATTCAGTTTGCTGCTCCGCCTCGTGGCGATATTCATCCTGCCGGTCGAGGTCGTCTACGCGATCGTCGTGAGCGAGTCCAGTTCGTCGCGCACGAACGTTTTGTCTGAACTGCTGGTCGTCGCCACCGGTCAGCTGGCGACAGCGGCATGCCTAAAAGCGGTGAGCGACGAGTTTCTCGGACACCGGTCGAGCTGGAGCTCTGCGATGGACTTCGTTTGGCGTCGAAGCGGTCAGGTACTGACGCTCGCCGTTGTCGAGGTCGTTCTCGTTGGAGCGGGGTTCCTGCTCTTCATCGTGCCCGGCATCTATCTGCTCGTCGCGCTGCTGCTCGCTACCCCTGCACTGCTGCTCGAGAACCTCCAGCCGATCAATGCGCTGCAGCGCTCGCGTGCACTCACGCAAGGCATGTGGTTCCGGACGGCAGGTTGCTACGTGCTCGCCTCGCTCTTCGTCTTTTTCGTCGCGCTGATCCCGACGTTGCTGTTCATCCACGTAGCAGGAAGCGGAACGACCTCGAGCGGATCTGACCCGGTCGCCGCCGACATCGCCTCGGTAGTCACCTCACTGCTCACCACGCCGTTTATGGCAACGGTGGTGGTGCTGATCTACTACGACCTCCGGGTGCGCAAGGAAGGGCTCTCGATCGATGAGCTGGCCCGCTCGCTGCGACTCGATCCCTCGACGATCGATCGAACCCGCTTCGAGCGGCCAGACGACCTCGCCTAGCCGGCTTGCGGGCGCGAGCGACCGTAGCGTTGCGGGCGCGGGACCATCGGGAACGACGCCAAGGTTGCAACGTCGAACTGTCCGGACCACTAAGGGATCAGGCGTAGCTCGAACCTGAAGTGCTCGTCGTGGCGGCAGGTGCTGGAGTCTGACCTCGAACTGCAGCGAGCGCCGACGACGCTGCGGCTCGCAGCAAGAGCGCGTCTGACATCACCGTGATCATCTTGAAGCCGGCGTCGCGGCGCCGAAGCGCCGTCTCGACGCTGTCGGTATGGACGCCCGGGACCACCCCGTTGCGCTGACAGCCGGCAAGGACTTCGAGGATCAGCCCCTCGTGGGCGGAACCAGGTTCGGGAGAGAGTGTTGGAACCATGCCATGTGTAAGGCCGAGATCGGAGGGGCCGACATAGATGGCATCGAGACCCGAAACCGACATTATTTCGTCCATGTTCTTCATCCCGTCGACGGTCTCGATCATCGCCGCCACCACGGTGCGCTTGTTAGCGACTTCAGGGCTGTAGCCCTCGACGCCGAGGGAGGCACGAATCGGCCCCCAGCTACGAACTCCAGCGGGCGGATACTTCACCGATTCGACGGCACTGCGTGCCTGTGCGGCGGTTTCGACCATCGGCACGATGATCCCTTGTGCTCCGGCGTCGAGCGCTTTCATGATGTAATCGGGCTGATTCCACGGAACTCGTACCCACGCCGGTGTGTCGGTAATCGAAAGGGCCTGCAACATCGCCGCGGCCTGCTCGTAGCCGATGAGACCGTGCTGCATGTCCACACAGACCCAGTCGAATCCAAAGCGTCCCATCAGCTCCGCGGAGAATGCGCTCGGAATCGCGCACCAACCCCCGATGGTCACCCCACCGTCGTCGAACAGCTCCCGTAGTGTCATGGTCGTATCAGTCCCTTTCTCTAAGACTGCGGCGTTGTTGCGGCTAGCTAGTCGAAAGCGATAGCGCCGCTCAAAACGCGCGCACTCGCTGATTGCGTCGATCGTGCACAGCCGATCAGGCGCAGATCTCGTCGGGGCCCTCGACGACGGCCGGCGACTGGTGTCACTATACGAGCGCGGTCGCTTGGAATCCCTTCTCGCAGAGCTGGGCAACGATCTCGTCGTGGTGCGCGGCATCCCGGGTCTCGACGATCATCACTACCTCGACCTCGGCAATCGCTACGAGCGCGCCGGATCGATGATGCTCGACTTCGATGACGTTCACGTGCAGCCGAGCGAGGGCGTCGGTCAAGGTGGCGAGCGAGCCCGGCCGATCGTCGAGCACCACGCGCAAGATCAGATATCGGCCAGCAGCAGAAAGCCCGTGCTCGATCAGCCGGCGAAGGAGCAAGGGATCCACATTCCCGCCGGAGAGGATCGCGACGGCCGGACCGCTTCCTTCTACCTTTCCGGCGAGCAGTGCAGCGAGCGCTACGGCGCCCGCCGGCTCGACTACCCACTTGCTTCGCTCGAGAAGGACCAAAAGTGCACGACTGATCTCCTCCTCGCTCACGGTTACGACGTCGTCGACGTAGGCCTCGACGTGTTCGTACGTGAGCGCGGAGACTGCGCCGACCGCGATGCCGTCGGCCATCGTGCGAACCTCGGGCAAGCTGACCGGGTGACCTGCGGCGAGTGCTGAGAGCAACGATGCAGCGCCCGCTGCCTCGACCCCGACGATCCGGACCTCTGGTCGAAGTGCCTTGATAGCGGTCGCCACACCGGAGATGAGACCGCCGCCGCCGACTGGCACGACGATGACCTCCGCGCTTCGCACCTCATCGGCGAGCTCGAGACCGATCGTCCCCTGTCCGGCAATGACCATCGGGTCGTCGAAGGGAGGGACGTAGATGCCGCCCGTGGACTTCGCGTAGGCGATCGCCGTCTGAATGCACTCGGAGAGATCTACACCGCCGAGGTGCACCGTCGCGCCGTACTGCCGGGTAGCTGCGAGTTTCGGGAGCGATGCACCTTCAGGCATGAAGATCGTCGAGCTCATGCCTGACAAACGACTGGCCAGCGCCACGCCCTGGGCGTGGTTTCCTGCCGACGCTGCTACGACGTCGGTGTAGATACCCGCGTCGGCGATCTGACGGATGCAGTTGTAGGCGCCACGGATCTTGAACGATCCGGTTCGCTGCAGGTGCTCCGGCTTGGCAAAGACCTGTCGACCGACGAGGTCGCTGAGCGTGGAGGACTCCTCAGCCGGCGGATGCCGGATGACTCCTCGAAGGCGCACCTCGGCATCCCGGATGTCGTCGATCGTGACCACGAAACGAGCGTAGCCAGCAGCGCCCGCTTCGCCGGCTCTCGCGCCGCAGAGCTCGCGGGCACAAAGCTCGCGAGAAGAACGGTCCTAGCTAGCTGCGTCCTGCGAGTTCACGACCCTTGTCGAGCGCGCCGTAGCTTCGAGACGCACCGGCCATCAAGTAGCCGAAGCCCTCACCGAGTAGCCGTTCAACGTTGTTGGCGTCGACGTGTGGGTGCCCGACGGTGACCTTGAAGCGCTTGCACGTCGCCACCACCTGGCCGATGGCCGCGAGCACCTCAGGGTGCTCGTATTGGCGCGGGTGGCCGAGCTCTTGAGAGAGGTCGCCCTCACCGATCAAGATGCCGCCGATTCCAGGGACGTTCTCCAAGATGTCAGGCAGGTTCTCGATGCCGGCGGTGTCTTCGATCATCAACATCGCGAAGATCTCACCTGCCGGGTTGAGTGGCCAGACATCGGCACGCTGGTAGTACTCCTGTTGTGAGATGCCCCAGTAGCGCGCGGCTGCGGTCGGGCCGTCACCGCGGATGCCTGCAGGCTCATAAAGCGATGCGGACTTGAGTCGAGGGTAGCGACACGCCGCCACGGCGTTGTAGGCCTGGTCGACCGTAGCGATGTGCGGGAAGACGACCCCGTAGGCGCCGATGTCGAGCACCTGCTTGACGAGGAAGCTGTTCTTCTCCTCGCCGTTGGCGGGGATTCTGATGATTGGCGTGATCGACGGTGCGACCGATCCGGAGTTCGCGATCTGTGCGCGATTTAGCAGGTACTGCAGGCAGTTTCTAAGGACGTGGATGTCGTAGGGGTTGTGCTCGGACTCAAAGACGATGCTGTCGTACTTCGCCTGGCTCACGCCGATAGCTGCCTCGACGTCGGGGCCGACGAAGGAAGAGAAGCTCGGCTGGCCGGCTTCGAGGTTGCGGATAACGCCGTTTAGACGGGGCAGCTCGCTCATACGTCCTCCTCTGGACCAAAGACGCAAACAGTCGAGCGGGCGGTAACCACCGCCGCTCATCGTGCTCGGGCTCGTTTGCGCGGTAAGCGACGTGGAAGTTAGCAGACCAAACCACTCCTTGGCTGGGTCGAAGACACTCCTCGAGGTCGTCAGGAATGACTCGAGGCAATAGAGTGAGCGCTCTGCGGACTGCGGCAGGTCGAAAAAGGGGAGCGCGCACGAATGATCATCGACAGCCACGGGCATTACACCACCGCGCCGGACGCACTCTGGGAGTGGCGAGACCGCCAGATCAAGGCGGTAGGCGACCCGGCTTCGGCGCCGAAGGTCTCGGAGCTTTCGATGAGCGACGACGAACTTCGAACGAGCCTTGAGACCCAGCAGCTCCGGCTGCAAGCTGAGCGCGGCACGGACTTGGCGATCTTTTCGCCGCGGGCTAGCCGAATGCAGCACCACGTCGGCGACGAGCAGGTGAGCCTGATCTGGACCGAGCTCGCCAACGACGTCATCTACCGCGTCTGCAACCTCTACCCCAAGAACTTTGTCGGTGTCGCCCAGCTGCCGCAATCGCCGGCCGCGCCGCCAGCCAACTCGATCCCGGAGATGGAGCGAACGGTAAACGAGCTCGGCTTCGTCGGCGTCAACTTGAACCCTGACCCGTCCGGCGGCATGTGGACCGGCCTGCCGCTGTTTGACCGGTCGTGGTATCCCGTCTACGAGAAGCTCTGCGAGCTCGACGTCCCGGCGATGATCCACGTTTCGGAGTCGTGCAACCCGAATTTCCATATGACAGGCGCGCACTACATCGCGGCTGACACCACCGCGTTCATGCAGCTCATCACCTCGACGATCTTCACCGACTTTCCAGAGCTGAAGATCATCATTCCCCATGGTGGGGGAGCAGTCCCGTACCACTGGGGTCGCTACCGCGGCCTCGCCCAGGACATGGGCAAGCCACCACTTGAAGATTTGCTGATGCACAACGTCTTCTTCGACACCTGCGTCTACCACCAGGCTGGGATCGACCTGCTCTTCAAGGTGATCCCGCTCGACAACATCCTCTTCGCCTCAGAGATGATCGGGGCGGTACGTGGCATCGATCCAGAGACGGGTCATTACTACGACGACACGAAGAACTTCGTCGACCAGGTGAGCTGGCTCTCCGACGCCGATCGGCAGGCGGTCTATGAGGACAACATCTACCGGGTCTTCCCGAGGCTTCGCGCCCAGATCGAAAAGCAGGCGGCGACCGCATAAGAGCGTGGTCTCGGTCGCGCCTGAGCGGGGAAGTGGTGCGTCGTGAGTGCAGATGAACAGGCAGCAGGCGAGCCGCTGGCATCGCTTTTAGGGTTCTCTACGCGCGATCCGCGTGAGGCCGAAGACCTTTTATCCATCATCGACGTCGCCCGAAGTGCGCGTCCTTTTGATCGCTCGTCGCGCTTTCATCTCACCGCCTCCGCCCTCGTTCTCGACCCGTCCGCTGGGCGTGTGCTGCTTCGGTGGCACACGCGCCACGAGAGCTGGATGCAGGTAGGCGGTCATGGCGATCCAGGCGAGAGCGACCCTTACGCGGTCGCGCACCGCGAGGCGGTTGAAGAGACCGGGCTGACTGATCTCGTCGCGTTCCCCGATGCCGCCGCGCCACGACTGTTCCAAGTCGCCGTCGTGGCGGTGCCCGGCAACAAAGCAGAGCCCGCACACCTGCACGGCGACGTTCGTTACGTCATGGCCACTTCCTCGCCAGGTGCAATCGTCGCGGAAGGTTATGACACCCCGCTTCGCTGGTGCTCATTCGCCGAAGCTTCGACGCTCGTCGGCGAGGACAACTTGCGGGCACTGCTCGAGCGGACCGAGAAGCTGTTGAGCGATGGCTTCGGCGCGAGCGACCAAGAGCCGTAGCCGCACCAGTCACTCCGCTGAGGGATCTCGTCGACGCTGCTGCTTTGTGGCGCTTCGGACCCGCTTCGTCTGGAGCCGCCGCTCCTTGCTCGCTCTTGTCGGCTTCGTAGAGATTCGGCGACGCTCCTCGACGAGCGCCGCTGCAAGCCGCTCACTCATTCGACGCAGTGCCAGATCACGGTTGCGCAGTTGCGACCGTTCGTCGGCCGCGACGACGCGAAGGACGGGGCCGAATCGACCAAGGAGCTTCTCGCGCTGGCGTGGGCCAAGGGAAGGGCTCGTCGCGATCGAGAACACGCACTCGACTCGGGTATTGGAAGTGTTCGCGTGCTGGCCTCCGGGCCCGCCACTGCCGCTAAAGCGCCACTCAAACTCCTCGAGAGGGATGACGAGCGAACGGCTGACGCGAAGTACCCGCGTTGGAACACTCGCCTCCTCGGGCGCGGAAGGCGTGGGGTCGCTCACCGCTCGGGGCCCGGTGCGACAGATGCAGTAGCCGGAACCGGATCCTCAACCGGAGCCGCGTCGTCGAACTCGAGGGGGGTCATGTGCCGCGGCATAAAGGCGACGGCGACCGCCGCGAGCACACCGACGAGCACGACGCCAACGAAGACATCGTGAGTGGCGTGGTAGAGGCCACCTCGAACATAGGCCGCCGCAGTTGGAGTAAGCGTTACCTTGCCGCCTCCAAGGACGCTCGAAGCGACATTGACCGAGTTCGGCATCAGATGACGGACCGCAGGCGGCGCGGCGCGGATCCAGCGAGAGAGCGAAGTGTTAGCGACCGAGCCGAAGATCGCTATCCCGACCGCGGAGCCAACCGTCCTGGCGAAGAGATTGGACGCAGTCACGACGCCCCGGCGCTCCCAACCTACGAGGGTCGAGAGTCCAACCATCACCGGCGTCGAGGCCAGTCCCATCCCTGCGCCAACAACGATGCCGAAGAGCGCGACGAGCAGGATCGGCGTTGCAGGTCGCACGAACGTGAACGTCACCGCGCCAACGATTGCGATGAGGGTGCCGATGAACGCCGTGCTCCGAAAGCCGATCCGGAGGTAGAGCTTGCCCGAGAACGCCGAGGCGGCGGGCCAGCCAAGCGTGATCGACGCCACCGTCAATCCCGAGTCCAGGGGATCGAGATGGCGAACCCCTTGCGCCCACGTCGGGATATAGGAGGTGAGGCCGAGGAGGATCGCGCCGACGGCGAGCGCGGAGACGTTGCCGAAGATCAGCGGGCGCCGGCTGATGACCCAACTCGGGACCATCGGGTCGGCAGATCGCCGTTCAACGATGATGAACGCACCAAGTACGACCAGCGAGGCGAGCAAAAGGACGACCTCTTGCACCGACGACCAGGCCCACGCTGATCCTCCTTCGAGGATCGCGAAGATCAGACCGGTCAGGCCGACGCTCAACAAGACCGCGCCGAGGTAGTCGATTCGTTCGGATCGGCGGGCGATCGACTCGTGCAGGTGTCGTCGAACGAGGTGCAGCGCGATGAGGCCGATCGGAAGGTTCAGGTAGAAGATCCAGCGCCAGGAGGCATATTGCGACAGCACGCCGCCCATCAAGGGGCCGAGCACCGACGCGATCCCCCAGACGCTCGCCGTGTAGCCCGTGATGCGAGCACGCTCACGAACGGTGTACAGGTCACCGACAACGGTCTGGACGAGCGGGATGATTGCGCCTGCGCCAAGACCTTGCAGACCACGAAACACGATCAGCGACGCCATGTTCCAGGCCAGCCCGCAGGCGATCGAGCCGACGAGAAAGAGGCCGATGCCCATAAAGAGCATCGGGCGGCGCCCAAAGATGTCGGCGAGCCTGCCGTAGATCGGCACCGTGACTGCCTGGGTCAGCAGGTAGATCGAAAAGAGCCAGGGAAAGAGGTTGAAGCCACCGAGGTTGTGCACGATCGACGGCACCGCGGTGGTGACGACGGTGGAGTCGAGCGCTGCCAACGCCAATGTCATGACGAGCGCCGCGAGTACCGGCGTCCTGGCGTCTCGGACGCGGCGGCCTTGCTCGAGGCCGACCCCGAGATTCGACGCGTCAGTCATCGCTCATTCCTTTGGCTCCAGGTCCCGTCGGCCCGATCGCGGCGTCGCTATCCGACACAACTCTCGAGCGTAGGCAAGAGCCCGAGCAGAACATGCCCAGGAGTTGGAGTATCAGGAGAATCGGAGCTCGTAGCGGGTATAGCCGTCGACGACGTCGACGAAGCGCAGGCCTACCTTCTCCATCACCCGTCTACTCGCGGCGTTGCCCGGAAGCGACCGCGCCTCGACGCCGCGCGCGCCGTGCTCGCGGGCGAACGCGACGATCGCCTGGAGAGCCTCGGTACAGATTCCCTGGTTCCAAAGAGCTGGAACGATCCCGTAGCCAACCTCAACCGCTCCGTCGGCGCTCGGCGGGCGATGAAAGCCGATTCCTCCCACCACCTCGTCGGCCGCGCCCTTCACGATCTCGAAGATCCCGAAGGGTCCGGGCGCCTCGCCCTCGCCGAGGCGCCGGATGAAGAGCCTCGCTGATTCAAGATCCCCCGTGGTCGGATAGCCGGGCGCCCAAAGCCGGCCGGGCGGGCATCGCCGTTCGAGAATCGAGAGCGCACCGGAGCGATCGATCTGGCGAAGTGAGAGCGACGCGGCGTCGACGCGGGCCGAACCCGACACCTGGCGATCGTCGGCGTTCGCTTGCTCGTCGCTATTCATAACGATTCATTTTGCTGCAAGCGCGACCCTTGCCGGGCACGGTGTCACGAGGAGGTGACGGCCGCTTTCTCGCCGGTCGCCTCACTGAATGGAAAAAGGCGATGTCGTCGCTGACTTCGAGCTTCCAGACGAGACCTGGAGGCTGCGCCGACTTTCAGAGTTTCTCGCCACCGGACCGGTCGTACTATTCACCTACCCGGTCGCGATGTCGAAGGGCTGTACTGCCGAGAGCTGCTAGTTCCGAGATCTGGCGTCTGAGTTCTAGACGGTGGGGGCCTCGCGGATCGGACTAGTAGTGACAGGGTCGATCGACAGGCGGCCTTCTCCTACCGTCACGACTTCGACTACCCACTCCTTAGCGACCAGACCGGAGAGGTGACCAAGAGGCTCGGCGTGCGCCGCGGCCTCGCACGGCTGCCGGTGAAGCGCTGGACGTTCGTGGTCGCGCCCGACGCGACGGTACTCGAGGTAGTAAAGAGCGAGGTCTCCATGCATCGCCATGCTGATCGGGCTCTCGAGGCGCTACGTGGGAGTGCGAAGTAGCGGCCCAGAGTTTCCGCGATAGCGCTGTGATGTGGCACCGTAGGTGCATGCGCGTAGGAATTCTCGGAGGAACAGGTCCAGCGGGGCGTGCCCTCGGCACACGACTGGCGGCCAACGGTGTCGAGGTCGTACTCGGCTCTCGATCAGCCGAGCGCGGCGAGGAAGTCGCCAACGAGGTCCGGGGGGAGTGGCCAGATCGCCAGCTCTCGCTTGCGGGCGGCACCAACCCCGACGCCGCGGCGTGCGACATCGTCGTGCTCGCGACGCCCTGGGAGGGGGCGGTCGCGACAACTATCGAACTCGCCTCAGCCTTGGAGGGGAAGGTCCTCGTGTCCATGGTCAACGCGCTGACCAGGATCGGGCGCGAATTTCAGGCACTCGTTCCGGTCCGCGGATCGATTGCGGCGACGCTGCAGGCGGTACTCCCTGGGACGGACGTCACAGCCGCCTTCCAGCATTTGCCTGCTCGGGAGCTCGGCGCAGTCGACCACGAGCTCGAAGCCGACGTATTGATCTGTGCAGACACCAACAAGGGCGCCGAGCAGACCGTCGAGCTTGTCGAGACGATGCCAGGTCTTCGTGGCGTGCAGGCGGGATCACTTGCGTCAGCAAATGCGGTCGAGGCGATGACAGCGGTGCTCTTGAACGTCAACATTAAGTACAAGTCCCACGTCGCGCTGCGCCTTGAGGGCTTGACGCCAGCTGTACCGTCGGCGAGATGACAATGCGGCTCTTCGACACAATGGCCCAGGAGGTTGTGCCGTTCACACCTGGCGATGTCGTGACCATGTACACCTGCGGCATTACGCCCTATGACGCTGCGCACCTCGGGCATGTCGCGACGTACCTGGCCTACGACGTGTTGCAACGTCGCCTCCGCGACCTCGGACACGAGACCCGCTGCGTGCGAAACGTCACCGACGTCGATGACGACCTGCTCCGAAAGGCGCGCTCGCTCGACGTGCACTACCTCGATCTCGCCGCCGAGCAGACGGCGTACTTCGACAAGCAGATGGCCACGCTCGGCATGCTGCCCTCCTACTCTGAGCCGCGCGCGACGTCTGCGATCTCGGACATCTTGCGGTTCATCGGCCAGCTCTTCGACGGTGATCACGCCTATCAGGCGGGCGGTGCTGTCTATTTCCGCGTGGGCTCGTTCCCGACCTTCGGCGAGCTCAGCCACTACGACCGATCAACGATGCTGGAGCTCGCCGCAGAACGCGGCGGCAACCCGAGCGACCCGAACAAGCAGGACCCGCTCGACTTCATCTTGTGGCAGCCCTCACTCCCAGACGAGCCGGCGTGGGAGTCGCAGTGGGGCGCAGGGCGTCCTGGGTGGCACATCGAGTGCTCAGCACTTGCGCGTCGAGAGCTGGGCGACGCGATCGACATCCACGGCGGCGGCTTCGACCTGGTCTTTCCCCATCACGAATGCGAGCGGGCCCAGTCCGAAAGCGCCAACGGTTCCCGTTTCGTTCGACTCTGGATGCACGTC
>DATCDR010000147.1:0-21252 GCA_036510575.1 Acidimicrobiales bacterium
CGGATGTGTCGCGAAATCCGATCAACTGCTCGCCAAGCAGCATCACGCGCACTGGGTCACAGTCCGGATTCGGGAGCTCTGAGGAGAGCATCGCTGGAACCCAGTACTCGCGCATCAATGCGCCCATCGGCGTGCCTGGGCCAACTTGTGAGATGAGCTCGTTGTCCTCTTTGGTGAGCATCGTTTCCCCCTCCCATGCAGGCCAATCTGGAGTTTCAGCGCACCCGAAACCTACCGACGTCGCGAGTAGCGCCAGAACCAACCGAGTACCGAGAAAGTACATCTCGGCGGTCCGGCCTGGGCGAACGTAACCCCGGGTGACATATTGTCCTGCACATGGCGACCGATTCGTGACGGAACTCGCGAAATCCAGGGTCTTTTATATGCGCCGGAGTGACACGACATGATCACCCCCGGCACCACCTCCGAAGGAAGCCAGCGAGTTTCGATCCGCGAAGCGTTCGATCCACGGATGATCGCGGTCGCTTCGGTGACGGTGATGGGCTCGTTCATGTCGATGCTCGACTCGACGATCGTCAATATCGCGCTCCCGACGCTGCTTAGGACCTTCAAGACGTCCCTGTCGAACGTTCAATGGGTTTCGACGAGTTACCTACTCGCACTGGCCGTAGTTGTGCCGCTCACACGGCTCGTTGCCGATCGATTTGGGACGAAACGCGTCTGGCTGATCTCCGTCACGCTCTTTACGATCGGGTCGTTGCTCTGCGGCTTGTCATGGTCGCTCCCTTCGCTGATCGTCGCGCGGGTCCTTCAGGGTCTCGGAGGCGGGATGATCATGCCGATCGGACAGACGATCCTCGCCAGGCAGGCAGGCCCTAGTCGCCTCGGTCGGGTGATGACGGTGGTCGCGGTTCCCCAGTTCCTCGCGCCGCTCCTTGGTCCTGTTGCTGGCGGACTCATCCTCTCTTCGTTCTCGTGGCGCTGGATCTTCTTCATCAACGTGCCGATCGGCGTCATCGCCGTAATCCGAGGGCTGAAGATCCTTGAACGAGGTGACTTCGGCGCCTCACGGAAAGTCGACGTCGTCGGAATTTTCCTCTTCTCGCCAGGTCTCGGCCTGATGGTCTACGGGATCGCGCAGTTCGGCAATCTTGGTTCGTTCACTCCCGTGGTGCTCTCCACCTTTCTCGGCGGCCTAACGCTCGTGGTGCTCTTCGTCGTACATGCTTTCCGCGTCGAGCATCCCCTGCTCAATCTCCGCCTGTGGCGCAACCACAGCCTCGCTGCGGCGACGGTCGTGGTCTTCTTCTTTGGCATGTCGCTGCAATCAGCGATTCTCCTCGTCCAGCTCTACTTCCAACTCGGCAGGGGGTACACACCCCTCCATACAGCGATCCTCCTCGCGCCCGCGGCCGTCGGAGCGATCATCGCGTTGCCGAACGCCGGGACGATCATGGACCGGCATGGAGCACGCGCCATCGTCCCTGTTGGCTTGGTGATAACGGGTATCGCGATCTTCCCGTTCACCCAGATCACCCCCAAGACGAGCATCTTGATGCTGATGGGCTTCTGGTTCCTCCGGGGCATCGGCACTTCGTCAGTCGGTACGCCGGCGAGTGCGGCCGCCTACTCCACGCTCCGGCGTGATGAGATTCCAGGCGCGACGACGATCAACAACATCTCGGGGCGCGTCGGCAGCTCTTTCGGCGTCGCGATCGCGGCGGTTCTCCTCCAGCGCCGCCTCGTCCGAGCTATACCCGGGGGAAGCGTTGCCGCGCTGTCCAAGCTCTCAACGGCGCATAGGGCCAGCGACGCGTTTGCAATCTCGAACGCCTTCCGTGACGTCTTCTGGTTCACCGCGATCTTGATTGTGATCGCGATCATCCCCGCGCGAAGGCTTCCGAAGCGGAGCGACATCATTGCTTTCCAAAAATCGATCCAAGATCCACTGGTCATCATCGAGCCCGAAGCTGCCGATACTCTCACCGAAAGTCACAGCCCTGTTCAAGGGCTCAGCACCAAGATCGTCGACGCCGCCGACGCGAGCCCTTCGAGCGGGCCACCGGAGAGCAAGCTGACTGGAGGGCGCGGCGGTGCCGGCTCGGCTGGGGGGATCCCGTGAACAGTCGGCAGGCGCTGGTGGAGGTGAACGCCGGCTTTGCTCCTCGGCACTCCCTTGTCCAGGTCGGCGCCGTAGTACTGGCGGGGTAGCTCAGCTCGTCCGTGTCACCGCTGAACGCTCCCGAGGAGAGCCCCATCTGTTCCGGGCTCGGTTCGATGCGTGCTCGTTGGGCTGAGCGGGACCCCCGCGGGGCGATTTTGCGGGGGTCCCGACCAGCGTCGGCAGCAAGGGCCAGGCAACCGGCGTTTCCCCTCATCGCCCGGTCAAGAGGCCCAGAGTCGTACTGCTCCAGAAATCGTCCAGCCGATGCGACTCAACCGCCGTTTTCCCTCACAGGTGCCGTCGGTCACTTCTATCAGACCAACACTTGGCTCTAAAGTCCAGTGGATAAACCTGGGGAAATCAGACGAGTACCAGTAAAAGTGGGCTCAAACGTCCAAGCGAGGTCTCTCGCTCGCGATCGCGGGCCGGCTAGGTCCATCTCCACAGCACCACTTGGCACGTGGACGAGGACCTGAACGTGTGCAGGCGCTCGGTTTGAAGTCAGGCAACCCGGCATGAATCCTCCGTGAGGGTCGTCACGAGAACGCTCAACGGCGGCACTCCGTATGTTCTGACGGATATCTCTCAGCCATGTAGGTAGATCCACCATGACCATCAGCACTCCGACGCTCGCGAAAAGTGAGCCGCGGCCGGGCCCTGCTGTCCTTGGCCAGTTGACCGCGGCATGCGCCGCGAAGAAGGTCGCAAATAACTCACTCGACGCTGCACTCCACCTTCCTGATTAGTTACGAGCGATCAGTCGAGCCGGCGAAAAGTCCCCTTTGCTGCATCGTGAGCGCACGCACAGCCACCTCAAAAAAGGCCAGGCCTCCAGGCGCGAGACGGCGAAGCTCGCTCCCGGACATCGGAAGCGCCATCCGATCGGTCCAGCTGGCCTGGGACGCACCGACGTCTGTGGTCTTCGTGGCTCGTTCGCCTACGCTCTCGACGGTGCCGCGCCCGACCATCTTCCAGTTACTCGGCTTCCCGGGAGTCGGGAAGCTCACGGTCGGGCGGGAGCTGATTCGTCTACTCGAAGCTCGCGGCGAGACAGCTCGCCTGATCGATAATCATCTGACGCAGAATCTGATCGTCGACCTCGTAGAGAACGCCTTTAGCGACGGTGTTCGAGAACCTCGCTTGGTCGAACCAATCGGGCTGGTCCGCGCCGCGATACGCCAGACGATCGAACAGCTCTCGCCCCGTTCCTGGTCCTTCGTATTCACCAATTTTCCGTCCAGGTCGTCCCCGAGTACGACCATCTTCCGGAATCGCGAAGTCGCCCTCCATCGTGGCTCGGCGTTTTTGCCGGTCCTCCTCGAGTGTCGACCAGATGAGCTCGTCCGACGCGTACAGGACCCTGAGCGATCCCTGCGGTCCAAGCTCCGCGACCCAGAGACGTTGGCAAGTCTGATGAGATCGGGGATCGACGTCCCAGCCTGGCCCGAGCTCGTACGGCTCGACGTGAGCGACCTCACAGCGCTCGACACCGCGCTGCGAATCCTGGCGCTCCAAGAACACGAGTAACCAGCGGTGGCTACTCGATCCTCGATTCACGGGGCGGTACGAACCGTTAGCTGCGGTACCAAGGCCGAGAATGATCGCGACACTCATCGATAGGTCAGATACCCGAGCAGTTCTCACTCGAACGGATCGGACCTGAGAGCGCAATCATGAAAGAGGGAGGAAGCGTGGCCAACGAGAGCATGATCACGAGGGGTATCGACCATATCGGGATCACCGTTCCCGACCTCGACGCGGCAACGACCTTCTTCGTGGATGCCTTCGACGCGGTCGTCCTCTACGACCTCATAGTCGACCGTGCCATGATGCCGCTCGAAGAGAATCGAGTCGAGTCCATACCCGTCGACCTCGCGGAGATCTTGGGAGTTCCTCGGGGTGCCGAGGTGGGCAATCAGCGGCTGCTTCGGCTCGGGAACGGTCCATCGATCGAGCTCTTCGAGTACGTGAATGTTCCGCAGCGTCGCGTCGCTGCACCAAACGATTTCGGCCTGCAGCACATAGCGCTGTACGTGGACGACATCGAGGAAGCCGGCCGGCGAGTCGAAGCTGCCGGAGGAGTCCTACTGAAGGGGCCGATCGATCTTCCTGGCCTCGAGGCAGGTGCGGGGTGCCGGTTCCACTACACGCGAGCGCCGTGGGGGACCACGATCGAGCTCATCACCTTCCCGAGCACCCAGCGCTACGAATCGACGAGTGTGCTGCGGCGCTGGAAGCCGGTGGCCTCGCGATGACTCCGAATCGACTTTCGCCATTCATACGCTGCTGACCGACTCGAGAAGTGCGAGGCAGGGACGTCAGGCCAGCAACCCGCCGTCTACTTTCAGTACGGAGCCCGTGACGTAGGCAGCGCGATCACTGAGCATCCAGCATGCCGCCTCGGCCATGTCGATCGGTTGACCGATGCGACCCAGGGGGTTGCGGTTTCCGAGGCCCTTGACCTCGGGGACGGCAGCTGCCCACACATCCATCATCTCGGTATCGGTACCCCCGGGTGCCAGGCAGTTCACTCGAACACCGTCTCGCCCGTGGTCGGCCGCTGCCTGGACCGTAAGGCCGATGACACCGTGCTTGCTGGCTGGATACGGGCCGAGTTTCGGACCTGATCGGAAGCCGCCGACACTGCTGGTGTTGACCACCGAACCGCCCCCCGTTAGGCGCATCGCCTTAATCTCTGCCGACAGGCATCGCCAGACCCCGACCAGGTTGACGTCGATCAACCGGACGACCTCCTCCTCGGTGCTGTCTGCGATCCCGCAATTTCCGAGATACGTCATCCCCGAGTTGTTGAACGCGCAGTCCAGCCGGCCATAGACCGAGACGGCTCGGCCCACGACGTCCTGGATCTCGGCGAAGGACGCTACATCCGCCTTGACCACCTCGACCTCGTGGCCATCAGAGACCAGCTCGTCACGAAGCGCTTCGAGTCGATCGACCCGCCGGGCGGCGAGCACGAGGCGCGCCCCCTCCTCGGCGAATAGCCTTGCCGCGGCCGCACCGATGCCACTGCTGGCACCGATGATGACCGTGGCCTTACCCTGCAACATGCCCCCGGAGATTTCCACCGCGAAGTTCTATCGCGCGTCGCGGCTTCGCGGTGGCGATTGCGCGGCGTCTACACACCAACGGTTATTTCGACCATAGGTGTCGTCTTGCGATGGGACGCCGAGCAGGTCTCACTCGTTCGAATTACGCGTGCCACTGCCGTCGAGACCGGCCTTTTGCCGCTCAGGCAAGCCCTTCACTCTCATTCTCGCCAGAGAGCAACTGCGGGTCGGTCTGTTCGCTTACCTGCGTAAGGAGATCCTCCCGTACGTCTGACGGAAGATCATCAAGGACAAGACTTAGGTCCGACAGACTCGCATGCGGCTCAAGGGCGAACGAATGTGAGAGCGTCTCGACCCCGGCCTCTATCCGACGGAGCAGCCACTCCAATCGCCCTGATTCGCCGTGGATACCGGCCGTCAGCGTCCAATCTTCCGAACGAAACTCGTACGTCGGCCCAAGCCAGAACGGTTCAGTCACGACTTATCTTCCCCTCGCTTTTCTGGTTCACCAGGCTCGATGTCGCTCGCACACCGCGACGATCGAGCATTTGCGCGCACAGCATCGGCACGTTGCACCGATTGCCGCCTGCCCATCCTGACAGCCACATCCGGACAAGGAGCACCGACAGTGATTACCCGTCCGGAGCAATTGCTCACACCGCGCTGATGGTGTTACCTCCTCGTCCGGAATCCTGATAACACTCGACGCCAGCGTGTGCGTGGACGCGCCATGCCGTGGGCCTCGCTATCAGCCGCCCGACGTCGGTTGCGGAGTATCGCGTCGCTCAGCGCGCCGTACGCGGCGACGACTCCCGCTGGGCTGTAGTTGCTGACGTTCGAGTCTGATCTGGCAGTTGCTCTCTCGCCATACGGCAGCGTTCCGAGCGGTCCATCGACAAGATGGCGGACCTGCTTGCGACGTCTGCTGTGTCCCGAGCCCACAAGATCAGTTTCGCGCTCCGCCCGCGTCTACCTGATCGCCCCGATCGATGCGAGGTCGGAGCCCACCCAGACGGTGGTGAAAATACCGGACCCGGGCCGAGTCACACTCTTAACTCGTTAGCAAGATAATAGTGTGACGCTGTCACACTATTATCTCGTAGTAGAGTTATTTCTGTGACGGTGGAGCGACTGACGACGGCAGAGGTGATGACGGTGATGGAGGCGAGCCTCGCGCTCGATGTTCATCCCACGCGCGTTCGACTACTGATCCGCCAGGGAGCCCTGGCGGGGGAGAGGATCGGCTCACAGTGGGTGGTTCCGCGCATCGAGGTCGAGCGCGTCAGGTCTCGCCCGCATCTCACCGGCCGGCTCTTCTCACAACGGATGTCCTGGAGCGTGATCGCGGCGCTCGAGGGCGTGACGACGCCCTGGACACTCACGAGAGAGGAGCGGGCACGTGTGCGCAGCTACGCCGAGCGACCGCTTCGTGACCTCTCGGTGCGATTGGGCGGACGCGGCAGATCAGAGCGCCTAAGCGTCGGCCCAGGCGGCCTCGAACGACTCGACGGTGGCGCTCGGTGGATCCGCGGCACTGGTCCGTCGAGCACCGGGCGCATCGTCGCCTACACGACCGAAGGCGACCTCGACACCTTCTTGGAGGTCTCCAACGCCGTCAGCGACGCTGAGCGGCCGAATCTGATACTCCGTGTCGTAGACGACCGATGGTGGCCCTTTACGCCAGAGAGTGGGGGAGACGTGGCCTGGTCGATCGTCGCGGCGCTTGATCGCTACGACGCCGGTGAATTAACGCCGGCAGCAGGGGAGTAAGCGACATCGCGCTCAGCGGCTGCTCTTTCGCAGGCGAAAGGCCTTCTCCTCGCGGGTCGCAGCAAGGTTTGCGAGATAGTCGTTGTACGCCCGCAACTCGGCGTCCTCGAGCTCTCTCGTGCGCACCTGAGCAGGCTCGACCACCTCGTGGTACTCACCAGACGCCTTCAGCTTCCAGAGCTTTCGGCGACCGAGATCGCTCGGGTCATCGTGGATCCAGAACCACCAGAAGTACACACCGAAACAGGCGAACACCGGCCACTCGACCGAGTACAGCCAACCGAGTGAGTCTCCAGCTAGAGCGACGTGCACCTGCCACCACGCTGCAAGCAAGCAACCTGGGAACCAGACGATGATCGCGGAGGTCGCGCCAAGGGCACGCCTGGTCCGCCAGATCTGTCGTCGGGGCGCGTCGTTCATGCATCTCAAGATAGGTCGGCGCGAGTCGCCACACGAGGCGCCCCAGACGACGAGGGATGAGAGCGCTGCCCGCGGTCGCGTGCGAGCACGGGCGACATAGTCTGACCGCGTGGTGTACGAGCGCTTCACCGATCAGGCGAGACGGGCAGTGATCCTCGCCCAAGAAGAGGCGCAACTGTTGCACCACGACCTCATCGACACCGAACACGTGCTGCTCGGCCTGATCCGCGAGGGCGAAGGAATGGCGGCGACCGCGCTTGAAACGATCGGAATCTCGCTCCAAGCAGCACGCGATCAGGTTCGAGACGAGGTAGGACCCGTCACGACCCGATCACCTGGCACGCCGAGATTCTCACCGCCTGCAAAACGCGCGCTCGATCTGGCACGACAAGCGGCGTCTGAACTCGAGCAGAACTTCATCGGCACCGAGCATCTCCTGCTCGGCATTCTCCGCGACGAAAACAGCGTGGCTGCACGTGTTGTCGAGCACCTCGGGAAAGAGCTCTCAACTATCCGAGACGAGGTGCTCGATCTCGTCGACGCCGGTCACGAGTCGAGATCAGAGCGCCGCGAAGACGAGGAGAAGCCTGCGAACCCCGACGACGAGGGCAACGAGCAAGCTCATCGCCACCTGATTCGACGGTTGCTGCCGATCCTCGCGGTCGGTGTCGTTCTCGCCGGAGGGACCGTGATCGCTCGACGCCGGGGCTATCTCATCGGGCGCAATCTGATCGTGCGGTGTCGCCAGGGTCACTTGTTCACGACCATATGGCTCCCTGGAGCCTCGCTGAAGTCGATCCGGCTCGGTTGGGCGAGGATCCAACGATGTCCGGTCGGGAAACACTGGTCGGTCGTCACGCCGGTCCGCGAGGCTGATCTGAGCAAAGCAGAGCTTCGTCGCGCAAACGAGATCCGAGACATCAGGATTCCGTAACCAAGCTGGCCACGCGACGCAGCTTCCAGGCCGTGATCGGGTACTGAGGGCGCTCTATGGTCGAATCGGTACGCACATAGGCTGACTTCGACAGTCAACGCAAGCCGATGTAGCTGTCACACCCGACCTATAAGTTCCTCGGCGTACGCAGGACCTGGATATTCGAAGCAACGCCTATAAGGTACGTTATGTAAGTTACTAGTTGCTACGCCGGGTGGTCACTATGAATTGCCTGAGGACGTGCGGCGAAGGCCACCTCCCCGCCCAGAGTGGCTGACTCGCCCAAGGCGGCGCTACGCCGACCGAGCCTCTTCGTCGAACACCGGCGGTTCGCCGAGCAACGCCAGCAGCGACCCTGTTCCGGTCAGTGCGGCGAAGTCACGACGATAAAAGATCGTGGCGTTGATCTCGGGATGCAGTGCTCGAAGTCGGCGGAGCTTCCGATTCTTCTTCGTGACGAGCTGTTGTCGCAGCGTGGTCAGCTCGATGAAGCGGTCAAGTTCTGGCAGGTAGAAATCGGGACGGAAAGCCGCACACGCCCGTCCGTCGGTGTCCCACTCGAGCACGAACTCGACCGGCTCGTAGAGCCAGGCGATTCCGGCCGCCGTAAAGAGATCGGCGAGTCGCTGCTCTGAATCGTTGGCAAATCTTCCGTGTGAGGCTACGAGTCGAAGCGCCGCCACTTGGCTGTCTAGCCGGCCCGGTCTGCCCGGCGTGATCCAGCTGGTGCCTCGGTCGAGGCGGACTTGGCCTGTTCAAAGGCCACGATCGCGGCGTCGACCTCATCGACGACTCCCTTGAGCGGGATGATGTTGAAGACCCCCTGGCCGCCGCGGAGCAGGTCAACGATCTCCTCGCCGCTTCGGGCGAGCACCGTGTTCTCCTGCGCCAAGACGAGATTCGCCGACGCCAGATCCTCTCCTGAGTTACGGAGGTACTCGATTGCCCGCCTCGCCTTTTGGAGGTTGACGCCTGAGTCAAGGAGCTGCTTGATGACCTTTAGCTCGACGACATCCTGGTAGGAGTAGACGCGTTGGGAGCCACTCCCCTTCGCATCGGTCAACGACGGGCGAAGCAGCCCGGTGCGGGCCCAGTAGTCGAGCTGCCGGTACGTGATGCCGACCAGGCCACAGACCTGCGGGCCTCGGAATCCACTTTGCTCTGTGGTGCTCATGATTCGTTCTTCCTCCGCGGCCTCTCGGGGCCGCTCGATCAACCGACGCTTGCGCAACGGATAACAGTGACGTAGTTACGTCGCTGTGAGCAGGTTAGAGCGCAATCAGTGCACGGTCAACCGTTTTTGACCACGTGTCGCAAGGAAAGTGCAAATAGGTGTCGTACTAGACGTCGTTATCTCCGGCGAACGCCACCGACACGCTCGGCATGACTCGCCCGGAACGAATCTGTCAGTCAATGCCCTACGCCGAGGAGTGCTTCGTAGCTCTGCAGCTCGCCGTCGGTGCCGACGAGGCGAAATCCGGCACGGATGAGCGTTCGCTGCGAAGCGATGTTGTCCAAGGTGGTGTCTGCCACCACCTTGGAGAGCTCGTGGTCGGCGGCAATGGCCAGTACGGCAGCGACGGCCTCTGCGGCGTAGCCGTGACCGCGCGCGGACGGAGAGAGGCCATAGCCGATCTCGACGCGGCCGCCCTCCGGCTGGCCCTTAAAGCCGATGCCGCCAACTGCCAGTCCGTCAGCCGAGCGAGTGATCCGGTAGAAGCCGAACGGCCGTTGCTCTCCATGCTCGGCAGTGGCACGAAGGAAGCCGCCTACTGCGCCGACGTCGCCTTCGAAGGGAAAATCGTCCGCCCAGGAGTCGGCTGGCCCCGCGGTTCGAGCTACGATCCGTTCTCCCTCTGCGACATCGATCGCGTGCAGCACGAGGCGCGACGTTCGTAGGTCGGTCACTTCAGCCAAGATCTGCCCCTCTCGGCAACTCGGCCGCAGCGGTACAAGCCACGAGGACCGTCGTCGTTTGCTACATCCTTCGTCACAGCGCAGCCGCACGAGATCAGGGGGAGAAGTCCTCCGGGCGCACGTTGTCGAGAAACTCGAGGAACTCGTCAACGAGCTCCTCTGATGGCTCCTCGTCGTCCTCATCGGCATCAGCCTCGAGCACGACGCCTTCTGAGTCCATGAGGTCGTCGGCGACGAAAATCGGCGCGTCAGTCCTTGCTGCGAGCGCGATCGCGTCGGACGGTCGAGCAGAGACCACGATCGGAACGCCGTCGTGGTCAAAATGGATGAGGGCGTAGTAGGTCCCGTCGTGAACCTCGGTGACTACGACCTTGGTCACCGTCGCGCCAAGTGCCTGCACGACGTCTCGCATCAAGTCATGCGTCATCGGGCGAGGAACTTCGACCTTTTGAACCGCATAGGCGATCGCGGTGGCTTCCGGGGCGCCGATGAAGATCGGAAGCGACCGCTCCCCCGTGATCTCTTGAAGGAGGACCACCGGCGTGTTCGACTGCATGTCGACCCGAACCGCAGTAAGTCGAACTTCCAACATGACGGAAACCTACTCCCCTGTGACACGAGATGAGTAACGCCTTCGTAACGCCAGCTCAGCGAAGTCGCTACCTCCGGTTTTACGCCAGTTCGCGAAGCACGGCGTTCAAGAACGCCTCGTAGAGCTTTGCTCCCATAGCTGCCATGTTGGCGAGGTCCGCAGCCGCGCGCTCGCGCGTCGCGGCATTTCTCTGGCGAGCAAGCGGCGCCACGATCTGGGAGTACACGAGCGCCTGACGCTCAGCAGCGAACCGCAGGCTCTTTAGGTGCCGGGGCTCGATCCCGAACTCTGCGAATCCAGCTGCCAACTTCGTCACCTCGAGCGCCTCGGCGCCAAAGGTCTGTGAGCCCCGAACGAGCCGGGTCGAGATCAGCCCGAACTCGACCAGCTCTGCAACGAGTTCTTCGGTCGCGCCGGTCGCGCCGATGAACTCTGCTACTGAGTAAAGGACGTCGTTTTGCGGGCGCTTAGGAGCAGCGACAGCCCGTTCGCGAACAGGCGGCACCGGAAGCACCTCCGTAGTCGCAATGCCCTCGGTGATCGGGGTCGCCTCGGGCACGTCAGAAGCACCGGGCGTGGCAGCTGATGCGCTCTCGGGGTCTATCGGCGGCTCGTCTCCCCCACCGCCAAGCTTTGGCGCCGGAGCAACAGGCTCAGTAGCCGCGTCCTCACTCGCCTGCTCGGGTGATGTCGACGTCTCCGCGGCGTCAAAGAGTGACAGCTCAGCCGCCAACTCTGCTTCGAAGAGCGCTCCTTGTTCGAGGCGACCCTTGATGACCTTGAGCGGGAGGAAGTGCTCGCTTTGCTGCTTCAAGATCCAACGCAGCCGATCAACGTCGGCCGCGAAGAACTTCCGGTAGCCAGACGGCGTGCGCTCAGGCTCGATCAACCCGCGACTCTCGAGAAACCGGATCTTCGAGATCGTGACGTCCGGGAATTCAGGGGTCAACAGGTCGAGCACTTCGCGGATTGAGCGATACGAGCGACCTTCAGAGTTATGTGCCGCCAACGTCACTACGACCTCGCCGACAAGAACAGCAACTTGAACTTTCCAATCTGGACTTCGTCACCACTTCCAAGCTCAACCTCTTCGATACGTTCACGGTTGACGTACGTACCGTTCAGCGAACCAACATCTCGAACTTTATAGCTTCCCGGCGCACCGGTGAATTCCGCATGGCGCCGCGACACCGTGATGTCATCGAGGAAGATGTCGCTCTCGGGATGACGTCCGACGCGGGTGACCTCGGCGTTTAGCACGTACTTGGCCCCTGCGTCAGCTCCCTGCTTGACGACGAGTACACCGGTTCCAGCTGGAAGTTCAGCGAGACCGCTGCCGAGCTCCTCTTCGCCGAACTCGACACTTGGGTCATCAGGCAAGAACGCGACCGTGCTCTCGTTCGACGGCACCAGTGCCGCGCCACAAGATGAGCAGAAGTTGACCCCAAGCGGATTTCTATGGCCACAGACGAGACAGAACACTGCGCTAAAGGTAGCAAGTTGTTCATCGCTTTGTTCCAGGAACTTTCGCGGCCAAACGCGCCCACCAGCAGTAGTCGGCGATCGATGGCGGCGCCATCGCAACGAATCGATCAAACCGGTGGCACCCCACTGCGAAATCCGTCGTGAGGAAACCTGCGCGCCTCGACGGTGGCAACTACTCGTTGCGCGCTTTGATCAGCCGGAGTCCGCATCAGCGAGTGCGGAAGCGATGTCTCTTGCGGCCTGCTCAACGCGTTGGCGAGAGGACGCGTCGTCAAAGCCCTCTGCGTAGACGTGGGTGACCGCCGCCTCCGGATCGGGCACGATCAAGGTCCAGCCGAAGGCATCGAAGGTCTTCACGCCGTCGATCAGCACCAAGCGGTCCCCTTTCGCGGCCTCGACCACTTTTCGCATCACGACACCTTTTCGTTCGAACGGCGTAGCGACTCGTTCGTGTACGACGTGCACCGAGGGCAACCCGACTACGAGATCAGATAAGTTGAGGTCGCGCCCACCGAGCAAAGCCAGCAGGTGTACCAAGGTGCTCACCGCGTCGAGCGCCGGCATGAACGAGGGGAAGCAGAAACCTCCCTCTGCGTTGCCGGCGAAGTCGCCCTGTTCGATACCGGTCTCGTTCAAGAGGTACTGCGCGGCGACCTTGGTCCAGATGACCTTCGCTCCGTACTCCTCGGCGACTTCTGTCAGGCGATGCGTGGCATTGACCGGGACCACGATTCGCGCGCCTGGCACGGACTCTGCCACGAGCCTCGTGAGCACTAACAACAGCTCGTCGTCTGAGAGCACCCGCCCGGTGTCGTCGATCAACGTCAGTTGCTCGCCGTCCGCGCTGATCACCGCGCCTAGGTGCGCGCCAGAAGATCTGACGAGCTCGGCGAGTCGATGCGCATGGACGATCCGGTCGAAACCGAGCATCCCGACCGTCGACACCAAGGGGTTGATGACGAGCACGTCGGCGGAGAGCTTGGCGAGCACGTTCGGCATCACCAGGCTCGCCGCCCCGAATGAGTAGTCGAGCACCAGCTTGTAGCGGGTACGTCGAAGCGATGGCACCGCGACGTCGGCGAAGAGCGAGGAGGTGTAGAGCTCGACGGTCCGTGCGGGGAAGTCGATGTCACCGATCTCAGCCGCCAGCACCCGCCGCGAGCCCTCCCGGAAGTAGAGACGCTCGATCTTTCGCTGCGTGTTCTCGTCGATGTCGAGGCCCTCGGCATCGAGGAAACGGATCACGATGGTGTTGGGATCGCCAGGGGCGAGTCGGACGCTCACGCCGCCTTGACTCGGCGACGTGCGAACCTCGAATCTCGTCACCGGCACCGTCGCCACCTCGAGGTCCTCGACGTTTAATCCCGCCGCAGTGAGCCCTACCATGACGGCTCGTTTCAACATCCGTGCTGAGCGCGAGGAGTCCCTCGACGTCGTCACGATCGAGCCCTTCGGCAGCATCGTCGCGTACGCCATCGCTACTTTCATCGCGAACTCCGGCGAGAGGTCGATATTGGCAAGGCCCGACACGCCGATTCCGCCAAAGATCGATCTGGCGCCTCGCGTCTCCCAGATGATCGAGCTCGTGATCGTGGCGTCCGGCTCGACGACCTTGTGCGGGTAAATGCGCACGTCAGAGGTGATCACAGCGTGACTGCCCACCCTTGTGTGATCACCGAGCACCACGCCTGATTCGAGGTGCGCACCTTGACCGAGCTCACTCGAGCGGCCAACGACGCTGCCGCGCACGTTCGAGGAGGGGCCGACGTAACAGTTGTCGTGGAGAACCGAGTGGTTGACCTCGCTGCCGTCCCCGATGTGGACGTTTGACCCGAGCACCGTGTTCGGACCAACGCGCGCGCCCGGGCCGACTATCGAGTTCTGGCCGATCATCACCGGCGCCTCGAGCTCGGCCGAGGGGTCGATCTCTGCGCCTTCACCGATCCAGACGCCAGGCCGAAGCGGGAAGGCGCCCATGTCGAGGTCTACCCTGCCCTCCAAGACGTCGAGGTGGGCAGAGAGATAGGCCTCGAGGGTGCCGACGTCTTCCCAGTACCGCTCGGTGACATATCCGAAGATCGGCGCACCCGCCTCGAGAAGCGCCGGGAAGACCTCGGAGGAGAAATCAACCGAGATACCCGGCTTCACGTAGTCGAGGACCTCCGGTTCGAGCACGTAGATGCCGGTGTTGATGGTGTCGGAGAAAACCTGGCCCCAGGTGGGCTTCTCCAAGAACCGCTCGATCCGACCGTCCTCGCCGGTGATGACGATGCCGAACTCGAGCGGGTTGTCCATCGCTTTTAACAAAAGCGTCGCCATCGCGCCGCGTCGCTCATGGCTTTCGATGAGCTCGGTCAGATCAACGTCGGTGAGCACGTCGCCGGAGATCACGAGGAACGTCTCGTCGAGTGACTCCTTCGCGTTGCGGACAGATCCCGCGGTCCCAAGCGGCGTATCCTCGGCCGCGTAGGTGATCGAGACCCCGAACTCCGAACCGTCGCCGAAGTACGTCCGGATCGTGTTCGCGAGGTACGCGACGGTGACCACGATCTCGGTGATGCCGTGTCGCTTGAGCAAGGTGATGATGTGCTCGGCCATCGGTAGGTTCGCGATCGGCAGCATCGGCTTCGGCTGCGAGATCGTGAGAGGTCGGAGTCGGGTGCCCTCCCCTCCCGCCATGATCACTGCCTTCACGTCATCTCCTTAGGCACGGGCACGATCGACCATACCCGGTGCCTGACGCCCCGCAGCCAGCGCGCGCCGCGCGACGGGAACGTAGGCGACAATCGAACCGAGCGAGGCGACGAGCGAAGGGGCGACCACGACGTAGGCGGCGACCCGGAGCCCATGGGCGAAGGCGCCCGTGCCGTCTCCGAGTAGGAAGAGCGGAAATGCCACCAGCAGGCCGAACGTGCTGGCCTTACCGATCCACAACACGTCGACTCGCGTCGCGCCCGCCGCGGCAATAACGATCGCGACGACGCTGATAAAGACCTCTCGTGCCAACACCACCGCAGCGATCCACCAGGGAAGCGCGCCGTAGACGAGGATCGCGATGATGGAGCTCGCGAGCACCATCCGATCGATCGTCGGATCCAAGATCTTGCCCAACTTCGAGACCTGTCCGATGCGTCGAGCGACGTAGCCGTCAAGGAAGTCCGTCGCGCCCGCGAAGCCAAGCAGCGCGGCGGCCGCGATTCGATCTCGATCACGGAACAGGACAACAAGTGCAACGGCCACCACCACCAGGCGAAGGACAGAGATTCCGTTCGGAATCGTCAACGATCGATCAAGGACCACTGCATCGGCATCGAGCTCGACATGGTCCACGCGGTCGTCGTCTCGCTTTAGCGCCGTCGCAAGATATTGCGCAGGACCAGCGCAAAAACCGTCAACGATGCACCTACTACCCCGGTCGTACGGACTCGTTGTGCGGTGAGCCCAGCCCGCACGATCGCAGTAGCTAGCAGCTCGGTGTCGTCCTCATCTGGAGTTGGAACCAGCTGCCCGACCACGAGTAAGGCACTCGACTGGTCAGGTCGATGATGGAGAAAGCGCGCCTGGATAAGCTCGAACTGCGCGTCACGGCGAAACTCACTTGCAAGCGCATCAGCGTTTCGCCCGTGCTGCCAGTCCGCCGGGTAGCCGTCGTCTTGAAGTTGGGCCTCCCACCAGCGCTGAAGATAGCGAGCAAAGCGTGCAGTGGAGTTTCGCATCGCCCGCAGTCTAGAGATCAGAACGCTCGCCCGTTTCTGGAAGACTTTCCCCCATGAATTCGCTGCGAACGCGTCTACCGCGTGCTCTGCCGATCTCCGACCTCGAGACGTACCTGCTCGGCACGTGGAACCTCACTCGCGAGGTCGTCGACCACTATGGCGACCGGCTCACCTTCGTCGGCGGTGCCGAAGTGGAGCGGCGCGGGGACGGAACAATTCGCTACTTCGAACATGCGCTGCTTGTTAGCGGAGCTACCCCGCTCGAGTTCACCCGGTCATATCGCTTCTGTCCGAAAGGGGCCGGGAGCGCGAGCGTCGAGTTCGAGGACGGATCGAGGTTCTACGAACTCGATCTCGAACGCGGTCGGTGCCGCGTTCGGCACCTCTGCGACCAAGATCTCTACCTCGGCCTTATTCTCACGACCAGCGACGGCTGGTTTACGAGGTGGCGCTGCCGCGGTCCTGAAAAGGACTACGTCGCGACGACGTATCTCTCACGTGCGGCCGCGCGCTAAGGGACGCAGACAACTTGAGCGATTTATCGCCACTGAGGGGCTGACAACCAGGAGCCGCGAAGCGACATTCCCAGACGTGGACCTACTCCACCAAGACAGCCGCGTGACGGCTCCGAGGAGGCATAGTCGTCATCCCTGCAATTAGTCTGCACCGACGACTTCGCGACGTTCTCGCACGACAGATCGCCGGCTTGGCGGCGCCCGAGGCGTCGGCACGACAGATAAGGGAGCGCTGGTGCACCACTTGACCTGGCTCGGGGCGCTGGCCGTCTTTGGTGCCGGCGGCCTCGCAGGGATGATGAACGCTATCGTCGGCTCCGGATCGCTGATCACCTTTCCGACGCTTGTCGCACTCGGCTACAGCCCGCTCGTCGCCAATGTCTCGAACAACGTCGGCCTGGTCTTCGGCAACATCTCGGGCATCCATGGCTACCGCCGAGAGCTCGTCGGCCAGGGACCGCGTATCCGGGCCCTCACGCCTTGGTCCGCTGCAGGCGGACTCGTCGGAGCGACGTTGTTGCTACTCGACCACGAGGCCTTCAAGGAGATCGTGCCGTGGCTGATCATCCTTGCCGTGGTCATGGTCATCTTGCAGCCACGCCTCACCCGCGCACTCGCGAGCCGTCACGGTGGCGCCGAGCACGGCGGCCTGCTCCTTCGTGCGGGAAGCTTCCTCACCGGTGTCTACGGCGGATACTTCGGCGCTGCCCAGGGTGTCATCCTGATCGCGATCCTGGCGATCTGCATCGACGACTCGCTGCAGCGCCTGAACGGCTACAAGAACGTCGCCGCCGGCTTCGTCAACCTGCTCGCCGGAATCCTCTTCATCATCTTCGCCCCGGTGAACTGGACGCTCGCCGGGATTATCGCGGTCTCTTCCATCCTTGGCGCCCAGGTAGGCGCAAAAGTTGGGCGGCGTCTTCCGCCACAGGTCCTCCGCGCAGTGATCGTCGTCGGAGGTCTCTCAGTCGCGATCTACCTGCTCAGGTAGGCGGGACCCGCTAGCCGCCGTCGCGGATTCCTTGCGTGACTCTTCGACATCGCGAGCACCAGGCAACAGGCGTGCGCTCATCAGATGGATGAATCAACCCCCCGCAGCCTGAGCATCGCCAAATCACCGGTGACTGTTCTGAAGGTGTCATTGCAAAAAGACATTGAAGCAGAAATTGCGGCGGGCAATCGCGCAAATCGACAGCGGCGCGACAAGGTCGCGTTGCACAGGGCCTGAGCAGGTGCGACAGAATGGAACTATGCCAGATCTCGCAAGCCCGAGCGCCGTCGACGTCTACTGGCGTCCCGGCTGTCCGTACTGCAACCGGCTACTTCGCGCATTCGAACGTGCCGGTGTGGTGATGACGCTCCACAACATCTGGGAGGACGAAGACGCCCGAGCCTTCGTCGAGGCGCACAATCGCGGGAACGAGACCGTGCCCACCGTCGCCATCGACGACCTTGTTGTGACCAACCCCGATCCGGCAGCGTTCATCGACGCGCTCCAGCAGAAGTTCCCGTCGGTCATCTCCGCGGTCACATCGACGACGCCACGAAGTTGACTGCCAGCCGCGTCTCGTTGGCGCTCGCGCTCGACGATGCCTGCGGGCAGATTCACCAGGCGTGGCGAGACGGCCACTCCCCCACCACGATCGCCCTCGGACCAGAACTCTTCGAGACCGTTCGAAACGCTCGCCGAAAAGAGATCGCCGCCGGAGCCCCGCTGCTCTTGCTCGATCTCCACCTCGTAGAAGACGATCGCCTCGTCGGCGAAGCCGTCACGGTCCTCTAGCGACGAGGCGGGCCTAGGACCCCAAGAGCTCGAGGGTCGAAAAGAAGTCAGGGAAGCTCTTCGCGACGCTCTCTGCGCCCTCGATCACGATGCCCTCGGTGCCGAGACCGAGCACGGAAAAGGCCATCGCCATGCGGTGGTCGTCGTAGGTGTGCACGCTCGCCGCGTGTGGCACGCCCGGCCGGATAAGGAGGCCGTCTGGCTCCTCGACCGCATCGATGCCGCAGCGCTGCAACTCCGCCACTACCCCACCGATGCGGTCGGACTCCTTGTTTCTGATGAAGCCGACGCCGCGGATGCGAGTCGGCGTGTCGGCGAGCGCGGCGACAACGGCGAGTGTTGGAACGGTGTCTGAGAGCCCGCCAAGGTCGACGTCAACGCCGTGCAGCCCTGGGCCACCGCGAACCTCGATGAAGGAGGCATCTCGATACACTTCTGCACCCATCTGCTCGAGCACGTCGACGAAACGTACGTCACCTTGTAGTGAGTCGCGACCAAGACCTGGGATCCTTACCGTCCCGCCGTGGCATGCGGCCGCGGCGAAGAAGTACGAAGCGGACGAGGCGTCCGGTTCTATCGCGATCGCTGCGGCCGAATATCCGGTCGGCTTGACCGAAAAGTACGTGCCGTCGTCCTCGACGTGCGCGCCGAATCGACGCATCGTCGCGAGCGTCATCTCCACGTACGGCCGAGAGACCAGCACCCCTTCGACTTCGACGACCAGACCGGTCGGAAGCAGCGGCGCAGCAAGGAGCAGCCCTGAGAGGAACTGACTCGAGACCGCGCCAGCGACCGTCGTCGACCCGCCCGTTAGCGGTCCGCGAATCGTCACCGGCAGCGATAGCGAGACGCCAGTCGCGCTGATTTCGGCGCCGAGTCGACGCATGGCGCTAAAGAGATCTGCCATCGGTCGGGCGCGAAGCTGCGGCGACCCGTCAAGCTCCCATGGGCCATCGGCTACTCCGAGAACTGGTGCGATGAACCGGGCCGTCGTCCCGGATTGACGCGCGAAGGCCCGACCAGAGCTCGGTACTCGACCGGCTATGCCAGCGATCTTCGCGCCAGTCTTGTCCTTGGACAGTTCGACGCCGGCGCCGAGCGCGATGACACAGTCCAGCATCGCTTCGACGTCGTCGGCGATCAAGGTGCGCTCGAGCGTCGAGGTCCCAGACGCCAGGGCGGCGAGCAACAAGTAGCGATTAGTGAGCGACTTCGAACCGGGCAACTCGAGTGTGACGTCAAAGCCCCGAGCAAGCGGCTCGATACGGCGCTCGGTCATGGCCCTATTCTTTCAAATGATCCGAGGCACTCGACCGCATCGGGCGCGATGCGCCCGGCGAGCTCATGCGGCGTCGCGAAGACCCGACATCCGAGACCGCCGTCGTTGCCGTGGTGAAAAGAGCTTTCCAACGACCGGAATGTCCCAGAGCGATTCGGCGCGGATGATCGCCACCGCTATCGGCAACAGCTCTTGTGCGGCACCGTAGACGACATATCTTGCGATCCACGTCGGGTCGTACTTGGCATTGAACCGCCAGAGCGATTCGATCTGCATCGACCGTGAGAGCCTGCGAAGCAGCAGCTTGCGAACGCGAACCGAGATGCCGTTGCCTGCCTCGCCGGCAAGAACTGCGCGCATCGTCGCGAAGTTGAGGCCGAGGCCGCTGAATCCCTCGTCGTCGAGGTGTCGGATCGTCGACACGATCAAAAAGTCGAAGAGGCCGTTTGGATGGTCTCCGGCATCTCGACGCATGACGTCAAGGGAGTAGCCACCAATGCTCGGCGAGGGCACGAACTGACAGAAGGCGACCGCCTTGCCGGTCTTGTCCCGGGCGACCGCGAGTAGCAAGCCGTCGTCCTCGGGGTGGAACATGCGACCGAGCGTCATGGAGAATCCACGCTCCACATCGCCGCGGCGGCTGATTCCCGAGAGCACCCGGAGCTCGTCGGCGAGCTCGGGCGCGATCGTCGCGGGGTCGTGGAACGACACCACGTAGCCGTAGGTGGCAATCCGGTTCACCGCCTGACGCAAGCCCTTGTGGCGGCCACCTTGCAACGAGAACTCACCTACCTCGACGACTGCCTCGTCTCCGACGTAGAGCGAGCGCATTCCGGTCATCTCATAGGTAGGAAGGAATGCCTCACCGGCGCCGAGAACCGCGACGGTCCATCCATTGCCGTCCGCGAATCGGCGAAAGGAGATCCAGGCACCTCCTCGTTCGTGCTCTGGCCCGATTGGATCTGGAGAGACGAGGCAGACGCCGCCGTAGACGCCGTAGGTGATCACCGTCTCGCCAGAGAAGAAGGCCTGCTTGTCATGGCGGAGCGCGAAGTAGTCGAGGGTTCCGGCGCCATGCATCCGAACGAGATCACGTGTGCGACGCTCGGTGTAGACGGACTGCACACGTCGGCGTGCTACCACCGAGCGACAAGCGAGAAAGAGCGTCACGAGGAGAATCCCAACACCGAGCACCTCGAGCGTCGGGCTCAAGAACTCATTCATTCGCTGTGGCAACACGATCGCCTGATCGCCCCACATGCGCTCGATTACGGCCAGGTATGCGCTCTTGATCGACAGTGGCATGTCGTTGGTGTCGAGCAGGTAGAAGATCTCGATCCCGGTCGCGGCGAGGACCGAAGCCATGAACGTCCCGAGCACGAGCCACACCACCGCGAATCGCCGAGACGGCGGATCGACTGCAGTTTGGAAGGCGTGACGCCCCGAGACGAGGTAGGCGAGGATCAGTAGCGGAAGCACGCTTTCGGTGAGCTCCACACCCTTTAGTAGGTGTAGGACGGCGGTCCCGATCAACAGCACCACCGATATCGTCCAGGCCTGGCGCTGGCCCTTTCGAACACCCCAGGCAAGTCCGAGCAACGCGAGGCCGCTCAAGCCGACCAACGCCGAAGCGAATTGTGGGACAGCT
>DATCDR010000148.1:0-2349 GCA_036510575.1 Acidimicrobiales bacterium
GTTATGACTGCCCTTGGAGCACATCCGTCACAGGCCTTGGCTGTCGACCTGATCTGGCGACTGACGACGTACTTCCTGCCGATTTTTCCCGGCGTGTGCACCTACGTCATCTGGATGCGGTCCCGACGTCGACTCGCCGGGGCTACCGGCCCCAGAGAGGCACACGTAACCCGCGACGCGACATGAGATCGGAGCACGCGCGGAAACAACTGTTGACGTGACCTTCGAGCAGAGTATCTCGCCGCACTGGGCGCTCCAGGCGCGACGAGCTGGTCGAAACGGTCCAGTCACCAAATACGCTCGCCCCTAGGCTCGATGGAACTGTGATCTCGACTGGCGACGACCTGTTCTTGATCGGTGCAGGCCTACTCGCGGGTGTGGTCGGAACCGCTGGTGGCATCACGTCGCTGATCTCGTACCCGGCGCTGCTCGCGGTCGGCCTGCCGGTCTTGCGGGCAAACGTCACGAACATTCTCTCCTTGGTGACGTGCTGGCCTGGCGCGGCCATGGCATCGCGCCCGGAGCTCACCGGCAAAGGCCCTTGGTTGCGACGGTGGGCACCGGTCACGGCCGCCGGTGGCGTTGTTGGCTCTGCGCTGCTGATACTCACGCCGCCAGGGGTGTTCAGCGACGTGGTGCCCTACCTATTGGTACTCGCCGCTGTCGGACTCCTCATCCAACCTCGACTCTCCTCGTGGCAAGAGGGACGGCCGTCCGGAAGAAATCGATTCCTCCTCCCGTGCGGACTCTTCGCCGTATCGACCTACAACGGCTACTTCGGTGCGGGCGCTGGAGTCATGCTGCTCGCGCTGTTGTTATTTACCGTCGACCGGCAGATAGCGATATCGAACGCTCTAAAGAACATGCTCGTTGGTGTCTCCACGGTCGTCTCTGCCGCACTGTTCGTCGCGCTCGGACGTGTCGACTGGAGTGCGGCAATCCCGCTCGCAGCCGGAATGTTCCTAGGGAGCACTATCGGACCGCGAATTGCCCGGGCACTTCCGGGCGGCGTACTTCGCTGGCTTGTGGCACTAACCGGGATTGGGCTCGCGGCTCGACTCTGGTTCGCCCCGTTGTAGTCGGCAGTCGGCGGAAATGCCTGGTGTCGAGTTGTCAATCGCCATCCGCGACGCTGCCCAGCCACGTACCACCAACGGCACTCGATGCTGCCCCGTTAAGAAATTCGCGCGCCGGAACCCAAGCCACGGTCCCGAACTACGGCGACCCGCGCCATTAAGGTCGAGCGAGGGCTCAACCTCGTCCGGCGGCGACGCCGTTGACTTGCTGCCGCAGGCTGTAGCGAAGATCGATCTCAACCGCCGGAGCTACGGGAGGTCCTCGAGGAGAACTTCCGCTCGTGCACCTCACGCTGCCGGTTGACCTTGACCCGCTCCATCTCCGCGCCCTCGTCGACGAAGGGGGCGTCCGTCATCGCAGGCGCTGGGTTAACGGCATCCGATCGGTCGAGTGGCTCGGACGCCGTGGCATCAAGGTCGAGGCGCAACTAAGGATTAGTCGCCGGCTGCGAATTGAGAATCGCATGCAACCTCTCCCTAAGTAGCGTCATCGACGTGACTAAGCAGCGGGCAGGCTAACCCCGATAAACGTCGATACCCCACCGGCCACATAGATCGAACCTCGAAGGAAGACCGCTCAGCCGAGCGTCGCGAGCGCCTCGTTGAACGTCTTCGAGGGCCGCATGATTGCTTCCGCCTCGACCGCGTCGGGCCGGTAGTAGCCACCGATCTCCGCTGGCGCCCCTTGTACACCGAGGAGCTCGCCGACGATCGTCTGCTCCTGCTCGGTCAAGGTCGCTGCGAGGCCGGCGAACGCCGCGGCCAGCTCGGCGTCGTCGCTTTGCTTCGCGAGCTCTTGCGCCCAGTACAGGGCCAGGTAGAAGTGACTCCCACGATTGTCGATGCCGCCGACGCCGCGGGTCGGTGACTTGTCCTCGTTCAGGTATCGCCCAGTAGCCCGGTCGAGTGTGTCGGCGAGGATCTGGGCGCGCGAGTTTCCCGTTCGCTGCGCGAGGAGCTCGAAGCTCACCGCAAGCGCTAGAAACTCGCCGAGGCTGTCCCAACGGAGGTAGTTCTCCTCGACCAACTGCTGGACGTGCTTTGGCGCGGACCCACCGGCGCCGGTTTCGAACATCCCGCCACCGTCGATCAACGGGACTATCGAGAGCATCTTCGCGCTCGTGCCAAGTTCCATGATTGGGAAGAGGTCGGTGAGGTAGTCGCGAAGGACGTTGCCGGCGACCGAAATCGTGTTCTCGCCGCGGCGGATGCGCTCGAGGGAGAACGCGGTCGCCGCTTCCGGCGCCATGATCTCGATCTGTAGCCCATCGGT
>DATCDR010000149.1:0-3932 GCA_036510575.1 Acidimicrobiales bacterium
TACCGGTGATCGACTGGGTGCGGATGAGATCGATCTGCTCGCTGACGATCTGCTCGCACGGCCAGAGCTGATCGAGCTTGCGGCGGTGGTCACTTCCTCCGGCGAGGTGGCGGTACCTCGCGACGACCTCCAGTCGGACGTCACACTGCGGGAGCAGCTGTACTCGACCGAGGCGATGCTCGCCCTCGAGCGTCGAGTGCTCACCGCCTACGAGCGCGGGCGGATCGCGAATGTCGGTGCCATCTCGCCAGATGTCCTCGCGGGCGTGCTCGCCGGGGAACGCTTCGCCCGGCTGTCCGACGAGCAACGAGCGTTCGTCGGCGCGCTCACCGGATCGGGGATGCGCATTCAGGCAGGCGTCGGCGCGGCGGGAAGTGGGAAGACGACGGCACTCGAAGCCGCGGTCGCAGTTTGGACCGCCGCCGGCTACAGCGTGCTCGGCGCGGCAGTGGGAGGGACACAAGCGATTGTCTTGTCCGAGGAGACTGGCGTTGAGGGAAGGACGGTTGCCTCGGTGATCGCCCGCTACTTCGACCATGGCGACGTCTCGCTCGTCGACGATCGCACAGTGATCCTCGTCGACGAGGCGAGCTTGATCTCGACACGCGACTTCGCAGCGCTCGCGAAGATCGCCGAGGAGTGTGGCGCGTTGCTGCGCGTCGTCGGCGACGCTGCGCAGCACTCCTCGGTCAACGCCGGCGGCGTATTCCGCCACATCACCGAGCACCACGCGGCAGAGGTCCCAGCCCTTACCCACCTTTACCGTCAGCAGGGCAAGAAGATGAACGAGGTGCGACTCGCTAACACGGAGTATCGCGAGGGCATAATCACCAAAGCACTGGAACGCCTCGCCGCCGATGGCCGGATAACTGAGGCCGCTTCGGCAGCTGATGCTTACGACTTGCTCACCTGTGCTTGGTATGCCGAGCGGCAGAGGAGGCTCGCCGACCCGGATCGTCGCCGAAGCGCTATGACCGCCGAGCACCATGCTGAGCGTCGAGCGTTAAACGAGCGCGCCCGAGCGATGCTTGTCGCGGATGGCACACTTTCAGGACCAGAGCTCCGGGTCGGAGACTTGAGTTTCCAGTCGGGCGACGAGGTCGTCGCGCGGATACCCGATCGCACGCTTCGAGCGGATGGCTCAGAACGCGACGCCTATGTCCGCAACGGCTCGCTCGGTCGGGTGATCGAGACTCATGAGAGCAGCCTTCTTGTCGACTTCGAGCGTTGGGGTCGAGTCGAAATCCCAATCGCCTACCTCGAGCAGCATTCGCCGTCAGGAACCCTCGGTGGCCTGCAGCACGCCTACGCCTTGACCACCCACGCCGCGCAGGGTGAGACCTTCGCTGCGGCCGTACCGCTCGTGACCGATGCGTCGAGCACCGAGGGTGTCTACGTCGGTATCACTCGGGGGCAATTCGATCTGCAGGCGGTGGTGATCCGTCAGCGCGACGTGATTGGGCCGTTGACCGATGACGAGCTTCCGGTACTCCGAGAGGAAACGAGCTCACTCGCGGCGACAGAGCGACGTCTCGAGGCCGGCATGCCCGAGCGATTGGCGAGCGAACTTTCAACCGAACGATCGGACTGTCCGCGAAGGACGAAGTGATGGTTCGCGAAGCGATGCCCCTCTGTCTGCATCTGCGTATTCGGCGCCTGAGGCGTGGAGCGACGAGGTTTTGCTTGCCACGGCGCGACGAGTTGATCACGAGTCTCGAACAGCGACTGCTGATGTCGTTCGACTCGAGTCGGACCGTGTTCGACGCCAGCAGTTGTCAGCATCGTCGAGTGCTACTCCGACTGACGCGAAGCGCTCGAACGAGACCACCGCGACAGCGGCCCGGCGGGTCGAGGTCGCCATGGACCGTGTCGAGAAGTTGGCTCTGCAGCGTCTCGCGGTTGATTCGGAGCTCGCAAAGAGGGCGCTGCAGCTCGAGAGCGAAACCTGGTCCGAAGGACGATTGTCGTTGCCCGGAGAGCCGGAGGCATTGGCAGCGGACGCTGCTGCGGCGACGCCGGTGGGACCCGTGGCTGTTCGATGAGGCGACCGTCACTTCACTCAGCGTCGCATCGTTGAGCTGGAGCGCAATCTACACGCAGCGGTCGTATGCCATCCGTCGTCCTTTCACGGGCCACCGGCGTAGAGTGGACCTGTGAGTTCGCAGCCGATTCCGGAGTCCGCGTTGACGGACGAGCAGCGATCGGAGCTTGAGCGCGCCCACCACCGACTTCGGCAAGCCGTCGAGGCGTACGAGAAGTATCTCGGCGGACCGTTGGAACCCGGTCAGGAGTTTCCGATTTTCAACGCGGCGGAAGTCGCGGAGGTCCAGCATCGCGTCGAGGAAGCCGAGCAGGAACTTTGGCGGCTCCGCGAGAAGTACCTCGGCTGGGTGCGGCCTGCCTGGGCGCCGAGCGCGGCGTTCGAGGCTGATTGGTTCTCTCCGGAGGATGCGATTTACGACGAGGTGAACGCGACCCCGATCCGTTAGTCGATGGATCGCGGTCAGATCGTTCTCGCGCCATTTCTCTACTCGGACCTCGTCGGGATGAAGCGCCGCCCGGCGTGTGTCGTCTCGTCAACTGCGTACAACAGCGGTCCCGACGTGATCCTGGCGATGGTCACGAGCCGAATGACGCGGCTCCAGGCACCGACTCCCGGCGATGCGGTCCTGACGGATTGGCAGGCCGCTGGTCTGAGCACGCCATCGGTGATCAGGGCCGGACGACTCCTCGTCCTCGAGCAACGATTGATCCAATTCGGGCTCGGGCGACTGACGGCATCTGACCTAGCGCTTGTCGATCGCGGTCTTCTCTCGGTCCTCGATCTTCAAGCGACGAGCTGAGGCTCCTAGTCGGTCGGCCAAAGCGCTTCCGCTTACAGGTGCGCGGACCCTTTTCGCGGACCTTTCGGATACGCGGACCTACCGTTCCCGACGCTCGTCCGACGAGATCGATCTCAGCCGAGTCATCGACCCGTGACCTTCGCCCCTGCCACCGCCCAGTGGCCCGAGGCGACTTGGACGAGCCGCTGTCCTGGCGGCCGTCGCGGGCGCACATCGGCTAGCTGCTCGCGGAGCGCCGCGACCCACCAGTGGCATGCTGTCAACTCTTGTAGACTCATTCGATGGGCACTCGGATCGATACTGACGACGTCATCGATGCCCAAGGCATCGCAGATCTGCTCGGGTTGGCACAGCGCAACACTGTGTCGCTCTACCAGCGACGGTACCCGGACATGCCCCGCCCGGTCATCAGCCTCGGCCAGGGGCGTTGCAAACTTTGGCTGCGATCTCAGATCGAAAGATGGCGCCAGCAACGCGACGGCATAGCGTTAAGTACTGAGACGAAGATTGACGAGGGCCGATGAGCACCATCATGAGCGACACGGACCTGGTTTGACATTCGACCCGGACCTGTTGGTGCCCGGCGCCGTTTTACGTCTCCCCGGCATTACAGGAGAGGTCGTTCTCGAAGCGGTTCGGCCCGGCCCCTTCTGGACGCTCACCTACGACGGGCTCGCTGGCCTTGGCAAGGTCACGTTGTCCGAGGAAGAACTCGCCAATGTTGAGGTAGTCGCTCGCTCAAGTGTTCCGCGTTTCGATGCCGACCCGCACCGCTTCCGGCTGGGGGTCGAAGCGCACCGGATCAAGGTGGCGTTCGAGCACGACATGGCTGCGTTGGCGGTCTCGAATATCCAGCCCCTGCCGCATCAGCTCGAAGCGGTGTACGACTGTTTTCTGCGCGAACCCCGCACCCGTTTCCTCCTCGCGGACGACCCGGGAGCTGGCAAGACGATCATGGCAGGCTTGTATATGAAGGAGTTGATCCTTCGGCGCGCCGGTGACCGGATCCTCGTCGTGACCCCCGCGAATCTGCGCCCCCAGTGGTCCCGGGAGCTCTTGGAACGCTTCGATCTGCCGTTCACGCAGCTT
>DATCDR010000150.1:0-30250 GCA_036510575.1 Acidimicrobiales bacterium
CCCCGCCGTAGGCGACAGCGAGCTCCGAGCCGACCGGGATGCCGAAAGCAGACAGCGCAGTGACAAGAAAGAGCGCCACATAGCCCCAGTGGACGACGAGGTTCTCCATGGCGGCGACCTTCCTCGCAAGTGGGCGGGCGAGCGACGAGCCCGCGTACTTCTATCGCAACGTTGATGTGAAAATGATGAGAAGGTGGCGTTCTCATCATTTTCACATCAACGTCAACTTATCTTTCGACCACGATGCGCGTCCTCGTAGTCGAAGATGACCTCCGCATGGCCGCCCTTCTTCGTCGCGGTCTCGAGGAGGAGGGCCACGTCGTCGACGTCCGGGCGACCGGTGAGGGCGGACTGTGGCTCGCGACCGAGCAACCCTACGACGCTGTCGTCCTCGACGTGATGTTGCCGGATGTCGATGGCTTCACTGTCTGCCGACGGCTTCGCGCCGCTGGCCGCTGGATGCCCATCATCCTCCTCACCGCGCGCACCGCGATCGCCGACCGTGTCGAGGGGCTCGACGCCGGTGCCGATGACTACCTTACGAAGCCGTTCAGCTTTGGCGAGCTCCTCGCGCGCCTTCGCGCGCTCGCGAGGCGCGGCCAGGGCGAACGACCCGTCGTGCTCGCCGCGGGCGATCTACGTCTCGATCCCGCCGAGCGTCGGGTCTTCCGCGGCGAGACCGAAATCGAGCTCAGTTCCAAGGAATTCGCCCTCCTCGAGCTGTTCATGCGTCGGCCTAACGAGGTACTCAGCCGCTCGGCGATCATCAACCACGTCTGGGACTTCGCGTACGACGGCACCTCGAACGTCGTCGACCAGTACGTCCGCTATCTGCGCGACAAGATCGACAGGCCCTTCGATCGCCACGACCTCGAGACCGTTCGCGGCGCCGGGTACCGCCTCCTGGCACCGGCCCACCATGTCTAGGGCGATCCCAATCCGACTCCGCCTCGCCGCGCTCTTCGCGACGGGAACGGCGCTCGTCATCGGCGTCGGTGGTGCAGTCTTTGTGACCGAGCTCTCTGGAGCGCTTACGAATTCGCTCGCCACGGGGATCGAGTCACGCGCGGTCCTGATCGCAACGGCGAGCCGTACCCGGCCGGTGCTATCAACCGGGTCCAGAGCGTCGAACTCGTTCGCGCAGGTGCTCTCCTCGCGAGGAGTCGTCCTCGATTCGAGCGGCCTTGAGGCACGCCACGCGTTGGTCGCACCAACCAAGCTGGCGACGATCACAACTCGCGGCATCCTCCTTCCAGAACCCCTTGGCGACGGTGACGACGGCCTTCTCTACCTCGAGTCTCTGCCTCGGGGTCACGACGTGCTCGTAGTCGGCACCTCGCTGCAAACCGTCGATGAGGCGCTTGACAACATCGAAGCGTCACTCCTTATCGGTGGGCCGGTTGCGGTCGTGCTCGCCGCGATCGCGAGCTACCTGCTTGCCGCCGGGGCACTCCGACCAGTCGAGCGCCTACGTCGTCAAGCTGCGGCGATCTCGGAACACGACGAAACGACTTCGCTCGACATTCCGCGCACCGACGACGAGGTCGCGGCGCTCGCGCGAACGTTGAACGACCTGCTCTATCGACTCCAAGGCGCTCTTGGTCGTCAAAGGGGCTTTGTCTCCGCGGCCGGACACGAGTTGCGCACACCCCTCGCCAACCTGAAGCTTGAGCTCGAACTCGCTCAGCGGCCGGGGCGCAGCCGCGAGGAACTCCTCGCAGCGATCGCCGGTTCGGCGGACGAGGTCGAACGGCTGGCAACTGTCACAGGACGGCTGCTCTTGCTAGCGCAATCCGACGAGCGTGCTCCGCTCGTTCTACGCAACCACCTCGATGTCGTTCCGGTTCTCACCGCGGCAGTCGACTCCTGCGCCACTATCGCCCGCGAACGCGACGTCGACCTGCACCTCGCCCTCCGCGACCCGCGTCTTGTTGCCGACGTGGACGAGGTCGCGCTGAGCCAGATCGTCGGGAACCTGCTCGACAACGCCCTTCGTTATGCACCGCCTGGCTCGCGCGTCGAGGTCGGCGCCCACAAGGAATCGACCGGGCCGTGCGGGACGACAACTGTGCTTGTGATCGACGTCGCCGATGAAGGACCGGGCTTCCCGGTCGAATTCCTCCCGCGGGCATTCGAGCGGTTCAGTCGTCCTGACAGCGGACGCAATCGCGAGGGCGGCGGCGTTGGCCTCGGTCTCGCAATCGTCAAGGCGCTCGTCGAAGCGCACGGAGGCGACGTCATCGCTGCAAACCGTCTAGGCGGCGGAGCGATCGTCCATATTCGAATCCCTGGCGGGAACGACTCAATCCTGTCCTCGACAATCCAGGACAGGATCCGCGTTGCAAACTGACGCGCCGCGGGACGGACCGCGTCGGCGAGGACGGACGTCGAAGCGCCCACCGAGGGCGGTGCTGCTGCGCCGCTGGGCAGCTTTGGTCATCCTCGTGGTGGTCTGCTTCTTCGCCATCCGTGGCGTACTCGGCACGACGGGCACCTCCTTTCCAGCCACCACGAGCGAGACCACAGCGCCGCCGCGACTCGTCGAGTCGCTCGCGACCTGGCATCTCCCTGCTCCCGTGTCCCGGGCGGTGGTCCTGCCGTTACACGGCCAGATCGTCGTGCTCGGCGGGCTCGCGCCCGGCGACGTCTCGACGAGCGCGATCAGACAGATCGATCCGGCAAGCGGTTCAGCGACGACGCTCGGTCAGCTCACCACTGCCGTCCACGATGCTGCCGGGGCGGTTTTCGGAGGTCGGCTAGTCGTCTTCGCTGGCGGGTCCTTCTCGACTGTGGCAGCGGTGCAGTCCTTCGCCGGCGGGGCGACGAGCTCGGCCGGCTCGCTGCCAGCAGCACGATCTGACCTCGTCGCCGCGTCGATCGGCTCGCGTACGTACGTCCTCGGGGGCTTCGACGGCACCAGTCTCGAGCGTCCGATCCTCGAGACCACGGACGGAACGCACTTTCAAGTCGCGGGGAACCTCGCACGGCCGGTCCGCTATCCCGCGGTCGCTGTCATCGGAGGGAGGGTCTACGTGATCGGCGGACAGCTCGGAACCCAGGAATCGACGGCAACGGGCGCCCAGACCAACGACATCCAGCGCTTCGATCCCGTCACAGGTCGGACTATGGTCATCGGCCACCTGCCGGTCACGCTCGGTCACGCCAGCGCGGTCACCCTCGGGGGAGAGCTTTTCGTGATCGGTGGCCGAACCGGCTCGACGCTTTCCGACGCGATCTGGCAGATCGACACCAAATCGGGCCATGCCATGCGCATCGGCACCTTCGCCTATCCGCGGAGTGACGCCGGAACGGTGACGATCGGTGACGAGGTTTACCTCGTGGGCGGCGAGACGACTGGACCCACGGCGCCACTCGACACCGTTGTCGAGCTTTCCCTCATACGTCCGTCCACCAACGCGACAACGCCCTCGTCCGGCACCTCTGTCCCCGGTCGATCAGACTCGCGGACAACGAACATCTACGCCGCAGCCGGGGCGAACATGTTCTCGCCTGTCGTCCGGCACATGCCGTATCGCATCTACGTTCCAGAGAGCGGTGGTCACTCGGTCGACGTCATCGATCCGTACACATACAAGGTGATCGCCCGCTACACGACGGCGCTCGACCCCCAGCACGTGGTGCCAGCCTGGGACCTGAAGACGCTCTACGCGACGAACGACCTCGGGAATTCGCTCACGCCGATCAGCCCCTACACCGGCCGGCCAGAAGGCCCGAACATCCCCGTCGCCGATCCTTACAACATGTACTTCACGCCCGACGGCCGCTACGCGATCGTCGTCGAGGAGGCGAAGCAGATCCTCGCGTTCCGCGACCCGCGGACCTTCGAGGTCGACAAGGCACTCCACGTCAACTGCGCAGGCGTTGACCACGCGGACTTCTCCGCGGACGGCTCGTACGCGGTCTTCTCATGTGAGTTCTCAGGCAAGCTCGTGAAAGTCGACTTGGCAACGAAGTCCGTGGTCGGCTACCTCACACTGCCCGGGTCCTCGCCCCAAGACGTGAAGCTCGACCCAGCGGGCAAGATCTTCTACGTCGCCGACCACAACCTCGGTGGCGTATGGGAGATCAGCGCTCGCACTTTTAAGTCGATCGGGTTCATCGCGACCGGACAGGACACGCACGGCCTCTACCCCAGCCGCAACGCGAAGGACCTCTACGTCACCGACCGCGGTGCAGGCTCGATCACCGTCATCGACTTCGCGACACGCAAGATCGTCGCGACCTGGCACATCCCCGGGGGTGGTAGTCCGGACATGGGCAACGTCTCCCCCGATGGCAAGGTGCTCTGGGTCTCGGGCCGCTACGACGACTGCGTCTACGCGATCTCGACCGTCGACGGCCATCTGATCGCGAAGATCCCGGTACCGAACATGCCGCACGGGCTAGCCGTGTGGCCACAGCCCGGACGCTACTCACTCGGGCATACCGGGATTATGCGATGACCCGCGCGGCCGCTTTGGCCTCGCGGCGCGCAAGGCGGTCCGTACAGGTCGTTCTCGGTTCACTGTGGATCTTCGACGGAGTCCTCCAAGCCCAGCCGTCGCTGTCCACGGCGAACTACCTCGGGATGATGCTCCGCATGGGGACCGCTGAGCCGCCCGGGTGGCTGTGGGATCTCGAAAGCCGGATCGAGCCGTTCGTCACCTCGCACGCTTGGGGATGCAATGTGGCCTGCGCGGCCATACAGCTCGCAGTCGGATTCGGAATCTGCTGGCGACGCACAACGCGCGCCGCCCTTGGCGCCTCGGTCGCGTGGGCCTTCATAGTTTGGCTCTTCGGCGAAGCGGCAGGTGGGCTCTTTAGCCCCGGTGCCAGCGCACTTAGTGGAGCGCCAGGTGCTGCCCTTATATACGCACTCGTCGCTATGGTCGTCTGGCCGCCCCAACGGGAAGACGCTTCGAACCGCCGCACCGCCCGCCGGGTGCCCGACATCGCCTGGTGCATCCTCTGGCTCGGAACCGCGGCGCTCGAACTCGAAGTACTCAACCGCTCAGGGTTCATCGTCGGTGCGACCATTTCGAACGTCGCTTACTCCGCACCGGGCGTGTTTGCCGGCGCGGATCGCGCAGTGAGCGTGTTCGCAACCGGCCACGGCTTGCTTTTTGCCGTATTGCTTGCTGGCGTACAGATCGTCATCGCCCTTGGCATCTGGTTCCCGCGGGCACGCCGTCCCACTCTCGCGCTCGCGGTCATGGCAGCCGCGTTCTTCGGCGTGGTCGGTCAGAATCTCGGTGGCATCTTCTCGAACGGCTTTACCGGAGTACTCGAGAGCGGTGCGACCGATCCCGGAAATGGCCCGATCCTCGTCCTTTTTGCGCTTGCGCTCTGGCCGGGTGTGCGTCCGGCTCCAGCGGCTTTGCCCGCTCCAGTTGAGCAACACTTCACGCTGATGGTAAGAGTCCGTCGCCGCGTCATAGCGGTTGTCGGCCTGTTACCCGATCGCACCGTGGAGGAATTGTCGCCCGATATGCCGCAGGGCGACTCGCTCCCGACAACGCTGGTATCGGTATGAGGCGCCGCCCCACGCGCATTTCCCTACGCCATCCGCACCATCCCAGTCTGGGAGTCCGTTGCTCCGCCCGCGTGCAGTCGGGAGGGGTGCCGAATGGAAATGCCAACGTCGAGGCTGGTCTGATTGGGCGGCAAATCTTCCGCCGCGTGTCAGGCATCACCCCCAGCGGCGCTGTTTGACCATCTGCCCAATTTGCCGATTTGCGCCCGCATCGGCCATTCGCCTCCTGACGGCCGACGATGGAGGGGCCTTCGTTCACAACTATTGACGACCTGCCCTCTGACACCTAGACTGTCTAGGTATGGCAACCGACCAGGTCAAGGGACAGCTCGACCTCATGCTGCTTCGGGTGCTGCAAGATGGGCCCGGCCACGGATACTCCGTGATCACCGCCCTTTGTCAGCGCTCAGAGGGGACGTTCGACCTACCCGAAGGCACGGTCTATCCAGCCCTTCATCGGCTAGAGGAGACAGGTCTGCTGACCAGTGACTGGGAGGCGGTAAACGGTCGGCGCCGACGGCTCTACCGGCTCACCCCGGCGGGAGCCGCCGCCCTGGTTGAAGGCCGAACCCGCTGGGCTCATTTCGTCTTCGCCGTGGAGTCGGTTCTGGCCCCGATGACTCCGAGGCTGGCGTGACCGACGACCGAGTGGGCTACAGCCCTATCGAAGAGTTCTTGGACCAGCTGTTGGTGGCCTCAGTCGACGCTCGCCCCCGGGCTACTAGACACCTCTTGGCCGAGACCGAGGCCCACTTGCGCGACGCCGCAGATGCGGCCATGGCTGCCGGCGCAACATCGGCCGAGGCGGAGGAAACGGCCGTGGCCCGATTCGGTTCGGTCGAGGCGCTAGTGCAAGCCGAAGCGGCAGGCCGGGCCATTCCCATCGCTGCCCTGATCCGTCCGGCGGTCGGGACGACCTTGTTGATCGGGGGCCTAGGTGGGCTGGCGATGGGCGTGAGCGCGCTGATCACGGCCGTGATGGGATTCTTCGCCGGGTCGACTTTCATTGTCAACATCTCCCATCACACCTACCTCGCGCCGACGGATTGTGCGCGGTGGCTTTCTCAGAACCACTCCACCCACAGTTGCTACCAGGCGGCGCTCGAAGACTGGTCCTTCGAGGTGGTGGCCTATCGGGCCGTTCTGGGTGTTCTCGGTGTCATGGCCCTCCTGGCCTATTCTCGCCTCCGCCGGAGGTGGTCGGCCCGGCAGCTCACCTTCAACCTGCCCCGCAGCCCGGTCGATGCGGCGGCCTTCTTGGTCTTTGCAGGCGCTGGCGTGTGGCTGGCGGGGTTGGGTATCGACGCCCTAATCGTCAGTGCCGGTCGAGGCGCTGGCGTTGGCCTCGGGACGGCGCCGGCAATGCTGGTCCTCGGCGTCGTATTCGGCCGGCGGTTGATCAGCGACCTGCGAGGCATGCCGGATCGGGTACCGGCCCGAGTCTGAACGGGGCGGCCAACGAGCGCCCACGTCAATAAGACGGTGGCGGCCTATCGCTCGCAGTGGCACTCGAGGCCGACTTTCGCCCGATGAAGGACCCGGACGTGGTCTCGTTCTCGCCGATGTTCCACTGGACCGATCCGACGATCCGCGTGCACGCCTTCTACTGCACGCTCGCGCTCAACACCGCGCGCCGCTTGGCGCGCGGCCAACGGTCTGAACATGAGCGTGCCAGAGAAAAAGCGATGGGCTGTATCAACCTCGAGATGGATCAGCAGCAGAGCCCCGCGGAACTAATCAGCCGGCGTCCACCCCGTCGTCCAAATCGCCCACCTCGTCATCGTCCGCCGTCGTGGTGATCGGCGCGCCATCGGGAATCCAACGCCCAGCCTTGTCCTTCCGAAATGGGTACCAGCGGCCTTCCGAACCGAGGCGGAGCTGATGTTTCCCGAGGGTGACCCGATTGCGGCGCGCGACGGCTCCAGGGCCGAGCACAGCACGACCAGCAGACAGTGCCTGCGGCTCGGGATCCCAGACTTCGTCGAGGACCGCCAGACCCTCCACGCCAGCGTCGCGAAAGGCAAGGCCACGACGCAGGAGCTCGCGACCGGGCAACCCAGCACGATGCGCGAGCTCGCTGAGCGCGCGCGGGTCGACACCGCCATCACCAGATGGCAGTAGCAATGCCGCGCGACGAGCCAGGTCTTGCTCCACCGAGAGCTCGAGTCCACTCGTGACCGCTCCCTGCAACATCGCCAGAGCGCGCTCCGCGGCATCCGAGGCAAGTACGCGCAGAGACTCGAGATCGATCCCCGCTTCGCGTGGTGGGTCCGCGGCGAGCACGGTCGGGCGCCCTGCACGACGTGGCAATTGTGGTGCCACAGGAAGTGGGCCGAGCGTGCGCGACCACGCGTGCCTCGCGAGGACCCCTCGGTCAAGTTGTATCTCGTTCGCGAATGGCGACGGCGCCGTCTCCAAGTAGCGACGCGCGCGCAAGCCCGCCAGGACCTCCTCGCGTCCGCGACCACGGAGGAGGAGGAGGCCGAAGGGATCGATGTCGAGCGCGTCTGCGACGAGGTAGCAAACGGCAGCGGCGTGTTTACAGGGATCGGCCCAGTCTGGGCAGGAGCACCGGGGCTGCAGCTCGCCCGGTCCCGGGAGCAGATCGAGGCCGACAGTCCGGACGTCGTCGGCGACACCGGAAGGCAACTCGCCCTCAAGGAGCGCCGCAGTGTGGCCAATCTCGGCCGCGAGCGCATCGAACAACCGGTCCCATTCCGCCTCGACGAACACCCGCACCCGAACCCGCACCTTGTAGGGGGCGCGTCGCGAACCCTGCACCTCGGCGAGGACCTCACCCGGTCCCAACGTCAGCTGTCCGACCGCGCCGGAACGGGCATAGGTCCGCCCTCGAGGAAGGCGGTTCGGATCGAGTTGGGCGCGCTGCTCGAGTGCCTCAACCCAAGCCCTGCCCCACCAGGATGCGCCAAAGGGACGGCGACCCGAAGCGCGCGGAGCACTCGGTCCGGGAAGCCTGGGTCTTGATTCGTAAAAGTCCCCGGCCCAGCTCTTTGGGCTCATGCGCCGCTCCCCAGACGGACCAGATCCGCCAGCTCGGCGTTGGTGAGCCCGCCGATCCAGCTCTCGCCACCCCCGACGACCGCCTCGGCAAGTGACCGTTTGCGTTCGATCAACTCGCCGATATGGTCCTCGAGGGTGCCTTCTGCGATTAGCCGATGTACCTGGACCGGACGGTCCTGGCCAATCCGATGCGCCCGGTCGGTAGCCTGGTCCTCGACGGCCGGGTTCCACCAGCGGTCGTAGTGCACGACGTGCGTGGCCCGCGTCAGGTTGAGCCCGACACCACCGACCTTCAACGACAACAGCAGCACCGGCGCTTTGCCGGACTGGAACGCCTCGACCATGTCTGTGCGTCGCTTCGCACTGATCTTGCCGTGGAGGAAGAGAGTCGGCATGCCGAGGTGCTCGAGCCGGGCCTCCACGAGGGAGAGGCACTCGACGAATTGGCTGAAGACCAAGACGGACTCGCCCTCGGCCACGATGACGTCGACCAGCTCCTCGAGCGCTGCAAGCTTGCCCGAGCGCCCTGCGAGCGGACCCGCCTGATGTAGATACTGCGCCGGGTGGTTGCAGATCTGTTTCAGCACGGTGAGGAGCCGGAGCACGAGGCCCTGCCGGGCAATACCGTCCTTGCTCTCGATCGCGGCAAGTGCCTCGCGTACCTCGGCCTCATAAAGTGTCGTCTGCTCCTGGGTCAAAGGCACCGGCACGTCAGTGACGATCCGCGGTGGCAGGTCCGGAGCGACACCCGGATCGCTTTTCCTCCGGCGGAGCAGGAACGGGCGGATCGTTCGGGCGAGCCGCTCGGTCACGAGCGGATCGAGGTTGCGCTCGATGGGCGTCGCGACGGTGCGCACGAACCGCTCGAATGGGCCGAGCAATCCGGGCGTTGTCCAGTCGAGGATCGACCACAGCTCGCTCAGCCTGTTCTCCACCGGGGTCCCCGTGAGCGCGAGCCGAGCAGGGCCGCCAATCGTGCGCAGCGCCCGGGCGGTCGCTGTCTCGGGGTTCTTCGCGTGCTGGGCCTCATCTGCGACGACCAGGGAGAAACCCGCGGTCGAGAGCGCCTCCGCATCCATTCGGGCGACGCCGTAGCTCGTGACGACAAGCTCGTCATCTGCGAGCCCAGCGAGGCTGCGACCGGGCCCATGGTGGCGCCGCACGACGGTGGCGGGTGCGAAGCGCCTGACCTCGCGCTCCCAGTTGCCGAGCAGCGAGGTCGGGCAGATCACCAGCGTCGGTCCCCGGCCTTGGCCAGCCCGATGGAGATGGAGCACAATGACCTGGAGGGTCTTTCCGAGGCCCATGTCGTCGGCGAGGCAACCACCGAGCCCGGCATCGGTCATGGCATGTAACCAGCTGACCCCGCGGGCTTGGTAGGGCCGAAGCTGAACATCAAAAGCCAGGCCGAACGGCAAGCCAAGATCGTCTTCCGGCGCGCCGGTAATCGCCGCGAGACGGCCGGCCAGCTCCGCGAGCGGACCTTCGGCGACCACGGTGATTGGCGCGCCGTCGAGGTCGACGGTGCCGGCGAGCAGCACGCCGAGAGCCTCGGCCGCCGGGAGCTGCTGACGGCGACGCGCCTTCAGGCGCTCGAGTGCGGCGGGGTCAGCAGCAACCCACCGACCCCGAAGTCGAACGAGGCCCCGCTTGGCCTCAGCCAACTGGTCGATCTCCTCCTCGGAGAGCAAATCGCCGTTGAGTGTCGCCTGCCACCGAAACTCGACGAGCGTATTCAGCCCGAAGCCAGCCTCAACCACGACACCCGGGGCAGGCACGACAGCGACCCGGAGCTCGATGCCGTCGGCCAGGATTTCTGACGGCCAAAGAACCGCCAAACCCGTCCCTTGCAGGAGCGTGGCTCCGTCGGACAGCAGCTCGGCAAGAAGGTCGTCATCCAGGTCAAGGCCGGTTGGTGCCCGCTCATGGAGCAGCGGCTCGAGCGGTGCCCAAGCACGCGCGCCACGGCGGAGCGCACGCAACAGATCGGTCTCCGCGTCTTCGCCGAAGCGCGAGACGACGGCCGCTGGGGAACGAAAGAGATCGGCGGCATCGACCACCAGGCTCGTCTCGGCGCGGCTCGTGAGCTGGAGCACAGCGCGGGCCGAAGGGCATTCGCTGGCGCGCTGCCCATCATCGGCTGTCGATCGCCGTGAACGGTCCGCTGCCAGGACTGGAGTGTCGAGCTCGATACGCAGGGCCACGTCGACGCCCGTCTCGCCGAGCAACCCACTTACGGCGTCGGTCAGCCAAGGCCGAAGCGACGCCGAGGCAACCGGCTCCGCGACGGCGAAGCTTGCCCTGATGCCTTCAGGGCTACGGCTTCGCGCCTCGCCACTCGTGGCAAGTTCGGTTAAAGCACCAGTGACGACGCCAGCGGCAGAAGTGCGCGGCAACGTGTCCGCAAGGGCATCCCAGGCCGCCACAACCAGGCTCTCGGGCGAGCGGAGCCGCAGCGGTGATGAGCGGTCGAGGGGCAACGCATGTGCTGCCGGAGGAAAGGCGGCGATGAGCTCGGCGAGGAGGCGCCGATCGCCGGGGTCGAGCGGACCAACCTGCCAGGCATCCCAGCCTGAAGCGGTGACCGCGGGAAAGAGCCGGCCGCGTGCGATCAGACCAAGACCCAAGGTGAGCGCCGCCAACCAGGCGGCGGCTCCTGGTACATCGTCCTTGAGGTCGCGCAGGAAAAAGAGCGCCTGCGAAAGAGGAACACGCCGTGCGGAAACGCTACGGCGACGAGCGCCACCGCCGGTCGCATTGGGCACGACGACCTCGATCTGGTCGGGAAGCTGGCCGGTGACCAAAGGCGTTGCACTCGACCGAGACAGGTCATAGACGACGAGCGCCCCGAGGCGCGGCGGGTCGTCGGGGAGGAACGTGATCGCGTGCCTGGTGGTGAGGCTGCCCTTGAGGGCGAGCAGAGCGTCGTCTGAGTCAGGGGCAAGCGTCATCGCGGCCATTCACCGTGACCTTACTGCCCGTTCGATCGCCTCGACGAGCGTCTTAATCCGCCAAAGACGTGGCGCGTCAGTCCCGCAGCGCCTCCTGGGCAGCGTCAACGAGCCGTTTCGCCGATCGCCTCGCTCGCTTGACATCCTCCGCGCTCGCGGGCATTTCGCGGTAGCCGGCCTTGGTCTTCACGCCAAGTAGGGCGCGAAGGTCCTCGGCAAGTTTGCCGTCGACCGCTACAAAGAGCGATACGGCCTCGCCATGATCATCGCCCTGAGCATGTTCACCGAGCCGCTTGCACGAAATTACGTCGGACGCCGCAATACCGGCGTGGATGCAGAGCGTGACGTATGCGTCCGCTAGGTCTTCCTCCCTGGTGAAGGTCTCCACGAGCTCGGCGGCTGACGAAAACTGGTTTCGCCTTCTTGATCCTCCCGGCGATCGTCGCCGGGGTACAGCGGTGTGTGCGACTCCGACTAGGCAATCTTCCTCCTCGGGAGCAAGAGCACCATGGTGGATAGACGCGGAAAGAAGCGCATCACCTCAAAGTCACCGCGCAGGCCGTAAGATCGTGTCACGATCAAGGAGGTGCTCATGGCACACCGATCAGGCCCCGTCGATCCACCGATCGCGGAAGGCGATGGGTCGTCTCCGATTGACTCCGACGGCCCCCCGGTCCTCACGATTTCGCCGGGAAGCGCACCGCTCAGCTTGATCCTCGGGGGTTTTCTCGCGCTCTTGTTGTCGGCGTGGGCAGGGATCGTTCCCTTTGTCGGCCCGAGCTTTGGCTTCTCACCAGACGGGACGGCCTCGTGGACCTGGAATCGCGCCCACGCGCTCGGCGCGCTCGTGCCGGGCGCGGTCGGTCTGCTCGCCTGTCTCGTCATCGTCGTGTTGGCGCGCCGCCCGACCGGAACACTCGTCCCTAGTCGGCTCGTCGGCGCGGGATACTTGATCTTCCTGTGTGGGGCGTGGTTTGCGTCGATTCCGGTGGTATGGCCCGTGCTCGTCGGCAGCTACTTCCATGCCGCGTCGCCGTCTTTGACCCTGGCCTACTGGATGGGGCTTGCGATCGGGCCGGGCGTTTTGCTCGCGGCGTTCGGCGCATTCGCGATGGGGCGTGCCGGACGGGAGTCACACGAGAACTCTTAAGAGCTTTTGTCTTGGCCTTATAGGTCGGCCTCACCATGAAGACTCCAAAAGATAACTTCGCCGACCTTGAGCGATTCGCACAACTCAATCGAAGCGGGCCAACTCACCCCGAGCATCGAGCGCACCTATCCGCTCCATGAAGTCCCCGACGCGATGCGTCATCTCGTAGCGGGACACACCGAAGGCAATCTCGCCATCTCGACGACAGACGTTGCGTAAGACCGCAACTTGGGCCATCCCGAAAGCCCCTAATGATTTTCTGACAACAGACCGAGCTCCTGGGCGCGCCTGACCGCGGCCCGACGGTTGTTCACGCCGAGCTTCATGTAGATGTTCTTCGTGTGGGTCCGCATCGTGTTGAGCGAGACGGTCAGATCTCGGTCAATGTGAGGCCCGCTCAATTCGGACGCGAGGAGGCGGAGCACATCCAGGTCGGTCGCTAGCTGCTCGACGAGATGGCCCTCTGAAACGGTGACCGTTTCTGAAGCAGCAGCTCTGCGATGTAGTCAGTGGTCATGCCCCTTCGGGAGGCCTTATTTGGCAAGCAGCGAGCTAGGTAATCCCTTTTCGTGCGTCTTTCGGGTCCGTCCCTTGAATCGGTCACGACTGCTTCCTTCTCCAGAACGGGCCTCTCGCTCGGTCAAGTCCTAGCAGCCCGGTCCGAAAAGCTCAGCGGGCAGCGGAATGCGGAGGTCGCTGGCAAAGGTGCGCAGGGTGTTCGTCGCGTCGTCGAATAGCTCAGCGAGGGCAGCGACGGCAGCCGCGTGGCGGGTGCCGGTCAGGTCGTGCTCTGCCGTGATCTGTCGGACCACGGCAGAATGTGGGTACCACCCTGCCGACTACAACCGCAACGTCAGCATCAACCAGATACTCGACTACTCGATAGAGGCGATATGAGCGATACCCCGCACACTCCTCAATGGTCCGCCGACTGGCCGTGGGGTTGGCACGCTCAAGAAATATGCTCGTGTGGTCGATACTTTCAGGCAGAAGGCAACACTCAGGACGCGGCGGTAAGCAAGGCAAAGCGACAGCTGCAGATGCACCTCGACAATCCAGACGCACCTCGACAGTCAGTGACCAAGCCGCAGGTGGGCGGCGGCGGCTAGGACTCGAGAGAGTGCGCTGCAAGCTCGGGGTCGCGGATGTAGAGGCGCGCTCCGAGAGGGGGATACGCAAGGCGCGTGAAAGTCGCTACGGAACGTCGAATAGACGAGCCGATTGCCCTCGTCGGCGGTCCTAGGATCGGTGTCGCAGAGACGGAGATGGCGGAATGGTGCAAAGACGTAGCCTCACCAGCGAGTTGTACCGAGCTGCACGGATCTCGAACAATCTGCACGCGGCTTCTCGTGGGCCCGGCGCGTACGCGAAGCGCGTCGTCCGGCGAAAGGTCTACGGGAAAGAGATGTCTCTGACGCGTTCGCTCCTAAAGGGCTTCGGCATGAGCAAGTAGTTCCGGAATGCGGCGGCCGACCCGTGAGTCTGTCGTCGACGGACGGCGGGATGGCCTCCATACCCCACTCAGCGGACTCGAGCCGACCCAGCTCAGTAGAATCGCGTCCTTGGGTGACGCGACGGTCCCTGAAATAGGGCGAGCAGGATCCGCTGGTCTCTTTCTCGACCGATCGGAGGATGGATGCCCAAGGCGTACGTATTCACAGCGTTCGGCGGTCCTGAAAATGAGCAGTTCTTGGATGTGCCCAAGCCGACTCCAGGGCCGGGAGAACTTCTCGTCAAGGTCTACGCGGCTGGAGTAAACCCGGCGGACTGGAAGCGACGGTCGGGCTTTGGTCGCTATTTCTCACCCGATCCGCTAAGTGCCCCGCGGACGATGGGAATCGAAGCGTCCGGTGTCGTCGAAAGTATCGGACCCAGCTGCCAGGACTTCACCATCGGCGACGAGGTCTTCGCCCTGGTAATTGGTGCCTGGTCCGACTTCGCACTGTTCCCAGTGGAAAGAACGGCACACAAGCCCGCCGAGGTCTCCTTTGTGGACGCGGCAACACTTGGCGTCGCAGCTCCGACGGCCTTGGACGGTCTTCGTCAGATCCACATCGGCCCACATGAGACGTTACTTATCGTCGGTATCAGTGGCGGTGTCGGGATCGCCGCTGCGCAAATCGCACGCGCGGAGAACGTCGCTGTGATCGGGACTGCGAGCGCATCGAAGAGGAAGTTCGTCGAGGCCGTTGGTGCGGTGCACGTTGATTCTGGAGCGGGCGTCGTCGCGCGCATTCAAGCGGCATGTCCAGGGGGCGTCGATGCAATATTCGATCTGGTCGGTGGCGACGCACTTGTCGAAGTCGCCCCCCTCGTCGGAGACCGTTCACGGATACTGACCGCGGCTGATGGAGAAACTGCCGCGAGCCTGGGAGGCAGTTTGGTGCAGCGAACGCTCGACGCCTCGTCGCTCGAGGCGGTTGCGGCGATGGTGGCATCGAACACGCTCAATCCTTTTGTTATCAGTACTTTCCCTTTTTCGCAGGCTAGAGAGGCGCTCGCACTCGTGGAGTCAGGTCATGCAATGGGGAAGGTCGTCCTCGAGATGATGTAGCGAGGCCACCCCGACAATTCGCAAGAACCAGGTCCGCGCAGCGGTTTGGGCGGCCGATTAGTTGTTGGCGGTCCAGTGTTCGTCTGCGACACATGGTCACTGGTCTTTCTCCAAGGCCATGGCGCCGGGACGCAGCTGAGCGTCGAGGTGCGCGGTGAGACCTGGCGCACGGGTGGCCTGCCCGAGCACCGTCCTCGTGTGGAACGGACGGGAATCGTGAGCAACGAGACGGGCGAGGGACTGGACCTCTTCCACGGCAATCTCTAGCCCAGCACTTGCTGAACTTCTGCACGATCCGAGCTACCTCCTCCTGGGCCGGGCGGATTACCAGGCCGTCGCGGACAATGCTGCAAGGGGGCGAACGTTGGGGAAGAAGTCGCTCACGTACACGCGCTCGGCGTCCTCCAGCAGAGCGAGTGCTTCCTCGGTCCCTCCTTCGGCCTGACGCAGCCGCGCCATGGCCACGCGCCAGCGATAGGGATGCTGTGGCATCGTCGCGTGCTCACCGAGTTCTTGACTCTCGAGAAGATGCGTCATCGGAGCAAGATCGCGCGGAGCCCGTAACAGGCCAGGCCGTAGGGTGGGCCCTTGACTGGAATGATCTCTCCAAGTCGAGTTCGGGGCACGGTGAGTCAGGTGGCTTTCTTGTTTCGGTACGTTCGTTATAACGGCGTTGGGTCGCGTCGAGCGACTCTCGAGCGCGCCGACGAGACGCCTGCGACCGTCGCTGACGGCGAGCTACGCAAGCCCCGGCTTGCGAGGCGACTTGGCACTCTAGATCCCGAGACCTCAAAGATCATCTGGCAGGACGAGGTGGTCGACGCAATTGGACCTGGTCCCCTTGAGGCTCCCGAACCGTCCTCGACGTATCGCGCTGTTCGCGCTCCGGGCGGTTAGGCACGCCAAGTCGCGGGCAGAGGAAGACGCACAGCAAGCATCTCCTCCGGGGGCCCTGCTGGCGAGGCAAACAGTGACGCGCCTACCGCTGCCCGCGGATCACTCCGCATAGATGGCCCGGTCCCTAGGCACGGGACATCGGCGAGGGGATCGGAGCCGACCTCGGTCTCCGGATCGGTGAGCACCCAGGCGTGGGCGTCGAACGCGACGGTCCGGCCGATTTCGTCGAGCAGTCTCGCGCGTAGCGCTCTGCCCTCGCCCTCGCCGTCGCCCTCGCCCACACGCTCAACGCGCTCAACGGCCCGGCGCAGCGACCATTCAGCCACCGAAGGCCTGCCACGACGGCAAGTGCTGCGAAAATCCCAGATCCCTGGGATATCCCCGCGGCCTGAGACCGATCAGCATCACCACGTTCGTCTCAACGAAATCGGAGGCCGCCATGTTCACCCTGACCATCGAGCACACGATTACAGAGTTTCACGCCTGGAAGACCGCGTTCGACCGCTTCGCCGACGCCAGGGCTCAGGCCGCCGTTCTGGCCACTCGGATCCGTCGGCCAGTCGACGACCGGCCGTATCTGTGCATCAAGCTGGACTTCGAGACCCAAGAGAGCGCCGAGGCGTTCCGCCGTTCCTCACCACCGCTGTCTGGTCCAGTCCCGACGCTTCCCGGGCACTCGTTGGGGCTCCCACGACCAGAGTCTCGGAGAACATCGCAACCTGAGTCCAGCCGTCCGCTACCCGGGAACGGGCGAGCAGAACGTCAGACCCGGGGGTGACCCCGAACGGCGGATCAGGTGACACCGTGCGGCACTTCGGGGACGCTGATCGAATCGTTGTTACATCGCGTCGGCGGGAGTTCTCGACGAGCACCTACGCTCGCTAGTACGTGGTGGCATTGCGACGATTTCCTTGAATGCCGAAAGAAGATGTCATGTTCGACGAAATACTCGCAGCCCCTTGGCGCTGTGCTCGTCGTCCGATGATCGGCCACAACGCCGACGACGTCGCTGCGCCTCTCGCGAGCGGCGACCTCATCGGTGCTCTGGACCACCGCGCCCAGATGGTTGAGCGAACCGGGTGCCTGGGTCATGTCTTCGGTCCGCACGGGATGCTCGGTGGGCCACGGCGCATTTGGTTAGCGGTGCGCGCCGTCCTCCCTGGGTAAAACGATTCCCTCGAGGATGAGGCCGACGCTGTCGCCGATCGACCGCTGAGGGAGCCCTGGCTCAAAGGCCCGAACCACGATCCCGCCGACGCTGACGCGCACTTCGCTTCTGCCGTCTACGAGGACGGCGCGTTCAACGACGCCGTCTTGATCCCCGAGGCCAGCAGGAACGACGCTGACCGATTCCGGACGAGCCACGAGCACTACGTCGGTGCCACTGGAACATTCGGTCACCCGGGCAGCGATTCGGCCCTGATCCCCGTCGACCTCGCAGATGAGCACTCCGTCGATGTAGTCGATGACCGTGACGGCGAAGACGTTCAACGCCCCCATGAATCTGGCGACGAATGCGTTGGCGGGCCGCTCGTGGAGCTCGAGCGGTGTCGCGAACTGAGCGATCGATCCCGCGTCGAGGACCACGACGCGGTCGGCGAGGGTCATCGCCTCGCGCTGGTCGTGGGTCGTCACAAGCGTCGTAAGGTTGCGCTGACGAGCGATATCGACGATGAGTGTCTGGAGCTCGTCGCGGCGGGCTGCATCGACGCTCGAGAGTGGCTCGTCGAGGAGAAGGATGCTCGGGTCTCCGGCGAGGCCGCGAGCAAGCGCCACGCGCTGCTGCTGGCCACCGGACAGCGTTGTCGGCGAGCGTTCCTCGAATCCTGCGAGACCGACCTGCGCGAGCAGCTCGTCGGCTCGGCTTGCTCGCTCCGCCGTAGAAACGCCGCGGGTCCGCCACGGATAGGCGACGTTCTCCCGAACCGTCATATGTGGCCAGAGCGCGAACTGCTGGAAGACGAAGCCAATCCGGCGACGCTCCGGCGGCAGACTCGTCTCGGCAGTCGCGACAACCTCACCACCGATGCGGACGGTTCCCGCCGTTGGGTTCAAGAAGCCCGCGAGACAGCGCAACAGGCTCGACTTTCCGCTCCCCGAAGCGCCCACGACGGCCACGATCTCGCCCTGACCGATCTCGAGGTCGATCCGGTCGAGCACGACGTGGTCCCGATACGCGATCGTGACTCCCGACAACTCGACCGCCAGCGTCGTACTCGCTAGCGCGCGGTCCTCGACGGTCTCTTTCATACCTTCCACTCAGGTACCTCGATCCCCGCCGCGCTCGCGAGCACTCGCCGGCTCGGGCGCGCGAGCAGGACTCCGACGAGCACAATCATCGTGATCGCCGTCACAACGATGGCGAGTGCCGCAGTCAACGCGGCGTCGCCTGCGTCCTCCGCCGCGAGCACCTCGACGGCGAAGGTTTTGGTCTGCGGACCGTAGAGGAGCGAGGACATCGTGAGCTCATGTAGGGCGAGAAGGAACACGATCGTGAACGACGTCACCATCCCGGGGGCGAGCGAGGGCCACACGACGTCGACGAAGGCCCGGCGCGGCGTCGCTCCACTGGCGCGGGCTGCCCTCACGAGGTCCTCGGACAACGCGCCAAGGGTTCCGGCCGAAGTCCGCACGCCGACCACGGCAAAGCGTGCCACGTAGGCAAGGAAGATGATCAACAAGGTGCCGTAGAGCCACCGCTGCCACGCGACCAGGAAGGCGATCGCGACTACCGATCCTGGCAGCGCGAACGGCAGTGACAACAACGTCGCCGCGGCCCCGGCGACACGGCGGGAGCGGTGAACGACGATCGCTACGAGTGCGCCTCCGATCGCGACGACGATTCCCGCCGTCCCCGCAAGCAGCGCCGAACGTCCGAGCGCATCGATATTCTCACCCGACAGTGCTGCGGTGTAAGCGCTGGCGACCCATCGCCCTGGCTGGAGCACGATCTGGAAGTTCGGACTCACCGACGTTAGGAAGAGGCCGACGAGCGGCAGCAGCGTCGTGAAAACAACGACTAGGGCGCAAACCCCGGCGACAGGAGTACGCCAGCGGCCGAGGGCAAGCAACGGTCGCGACGAAGCGGCGCTCTGCGTCGCGCCGCCTGCGGAACCACTGGAGCTTCCAACCCAATTCGTCGCGAAGAGAAGGAGCATAGCGACGAGCCCCAAAAGCGCGGACAGCGCCCCCGCCGAGGCGATAGCGTGCGCTCCTCCGGCGAAGCTCAGGTCGGAGTAAATGAGCGTCGTCACGGTGGAGAAGCCAGCCGGGATCGCCAAAATCGCTGGGATTCCGAAGTCCGAGGCCGAGCTCACAAAGACGAGGAGCATCGCGCCGGCGATCGCCGCGCGGATGAGCGGGAGCGTCACATCGAGGATCGTGCCGGCCGGTCCTCGTCCCGAGCTGCGCGCAGCGTCTTCGAGAGCTCCGATCCTCTCCGACCGCAGCGCGGCGAACACGAGGAGATAGGCAAGCGGGGCGCCCTGTAGAGCGAGCAAGAGGACTACGCCTCCTGGTCCGCTTAGCCAACCGGCCGACACGTGCGCGACCTCGTCGGTAAGTCCCGCACGGAAGTACGCGTCGAGCCACGCGATCCCGCTCACATACGCCGGGATCACGAGCGGGGCGAGCCAGACTACGCCGAAGAAACGCCGAAACGGAAGGTCGCTTCGTGCGACGAGGAGCGCCATCGTCACTCCGATGGCAGTCGCCACGACCGAAGCGAGCGCGGACACGACGAGCGTGTGAAGGAGGGCGATCCCGACCTGATGCGTATCGACCGTCCGCAACGCGCCGTCCAGCCCTCCAGGGCCAGAGAGCGCGTAGCGGAGGAGATCGACGAGCGGATAGCCGACAAGCGCCAGCACCACGGCCACGAGCACACCGATCTTCAGCCGCTCGGGATGCGAACCCAGTCGGGTCATGCGTCGAAAGCCGAGCTCACCTCGGATCAAGCTCAACCAAAGATGCCGGCGAAGCCGCTCAAGATCGAACTCTGATTCGCCGTGATTCGACTCCAGTTCACATTGAGCTGCTTGGCGTGCTTCGGCATCGGATCGGTGGGCTTAGCACCAAAGTACGCAGCGTCGTAGCCCTGCTGCGCGGCAACGATCTGGCCCGGGCGAGAGACCATCCATGTCTCGAACGCCTTCGCAGCCGCCGCGTTAGCGGTGTCTTTGGTAATCCCGATCGTCGCGGGGCACGGTACTGCTCCGCCGGTCGGCCAGACGACGTTCACTGCTGCGCCCTGCGCGAGGAGGCTGCGTGCGACCGAGTCGAGCGTCACTCCAACCTCCTCCTTCCCGCTCGCCACGTCGGTTCCGACGGTGGTTGTCGACTGCTCGACCCTGACGCCGTTGGCCTTCAGCGTCTGGAAGTACTTCCAGCCGTAGATCGTGTGGAGTTCGGCGGCCCAACCAAAAGTCGTGCCAGAGTAGCTCGCGCTCCCGAACGCCACCTGACCGTGGAGGGCGGGGCTCTCGAGGTCGGTCCAGGTCTGTGGAGGGTTGGCCATCCCCTGATGCTCAAGAAGCACCATCTCGAAGGTGAAGGCGCCGACCCAGTCCTTGCCGGTGTACCCAAGGGGAATCTGGCGACCCTTGAGTGAGGGCTTCCACGAGGAGAGGATTCCGTTATTTTCAACCGAGTCCATGTCCGTCGGATCCGCCAAGAGGACGACGTCTGCCTGGACATGACCGCTCTGCTCCTGTGCTGCGAGCTGGGTGCCCAACGCGCCGCTCCCTCCTGTGACCATCGTCACATGGACGTTCGGGTACGCCAACTCAAACGCGTTAGCGAATCCTTGGCCGCCCTGGGTCGTGAGGGCTGCGTACACCGTGATCGATCCGGAGAGCGACGTATCGCCCTTCGCAGGACTCTTCGTCGACGCCGCAGCGCCACTTACGAGCAGGGCGGAGAGGCCAGCACATCCGGCGAGTGCGAGGGTGACCGCTCGGTGTCGCCTTGTGGACGGGATTAATCGGAAGGTTGTCATTATCAAATCATTGCCTTGTGGAGCGTCGACACCGCAAACCCGCAGTGAACGAAGGTGAACGTAGAGATGAAACTTGCCCGAATTTCGACGTCGCAGTTTCGCGACCGCACTGATCTTCCAGAGTCTGCAGATCCTCGCTATCCGGGCCGCGCGACTTTCCCGACGGCAGTGAGGGTAGCAACAGAACGGGCGGCGCCGCGGTCGAGCGAATCTCCCGACAACGCTTGATCGGCCGAGCAGTATCTCGGCAGCTTGTCGCCACTCGGCTCGCGGAAGATCGCGACCCTCTGTGGCGGTCAACAGCTAGATCACGACCTGATTGGCCCTTCCGTCGAGATGCGCACGCACGCGGGTCGCGATGGGGTGGCTGAACCCCACACCACCATCGTGTCGAGAAATCGGTCGCTCCCGCCGTCCGCGAAGTCATCGTCATCGAAGCCAAGCTCTCGCAGATTGTTCACGTAGTTGGGTAACTCGAGATATCGATCCGTCAGCTCGGCCATTTCGCCGAGCCTCCATCGCCCGAAAAGCCCACCTTTCCGTCGCCTGCGACAACGCGAAACCTCCCGTCGGGCGGACGAACAAGAATCCGGCTCCGTTGACGTGGACACCTGGGTCCTCTCGATGAGCTTCGCCAACCTTGGTCAGCTCACCGAGTTTTTGCAGTGAGCCCTTGAGACCACCCTCCACCGGCATTCCGAGCGCTGCGGCGAAAGTTGGCAACAAGCGCCGACCGAATAGACCCGTGAGAAATACAAGGGACCGAGCTCGCCGGTGACCCAGGGTGCCACGTCGGGCCCTACTCCCAGCGGACAAAGCCCATCCCACAGCCGGTTCCCGCGATGGTGCGGTAGCACGGCACGTACTCCCGATAGACCAGCCCGCGCCCGGCCATCGCACCGGCGACCGCGATCCAGTTACGGATCTCTGAGGATCCGGCCTGCAAGAGCTCGGGCGGAATCGACCGCAACGTCTCACTGTCGCTCGCGGCGATCGCGTCGAGTAGGTCGGTGTCGAGTCCCTCGTCCAGGACGAAATGGCTGAGGCCGCCAGAGGCGACGAGGAGCACCTTCGTCTCGAGCGCTGACGCCGAGATCGCTCGCCCGAGCGCCTCGCCAAAGTCGTAGCAACGCGCCGGCGTCGGCTGATTCGGTGGATAGTAGGTGTTGAGGAAGACCGGCACGACGGGAATCTGAAGATCGCGCAGCACCCGGCGGATGATGAAGCCGAAGGCGTGGCCGAAGCCGCGTCCCTCGGGAACCGAGGCGACGCTCATGACGTCGAAGCCCTCTCTGACGAGGGAGGTGATGACGTCCAAGCCGAGGTCGCGGTGACCGTCAAACTCGAAGACCTCGTCCATCGCATAACCCCGCGCGGCGAGCTCGTAAAATTCCCCCGGCTCGCGACCGGGTGCGTTCTGATCGAGGATCATCGTCCGCCATCGATCACCCCAAAAGACCGCGACGGCCGGCTCGCTGCTGCGCTCGAACGCCTCACCTTGGTCGTCCCCGATCACGATCGCAACCTCTGGTCCGATTGCGGCGACGTCGTGCGCCAAACGGTCAAGTGCCTGCTCGCATTCTGCGTACCGGCGTTCCCAAAGCGCGAAGTCGAGCTCTTGCGCGTACCGGTCGCCCGCCGCGGCCTCGAGTTCGTCGAAGGTGACATGCTGTCCGCTGTGGTCGTACAGCATCGGATTGTTCCGGTCCTGATCGGCGCGCTCCAGCCAGAGGCGGGGATTGGTCGGCAGCATCGGACTGTGTGAACACCCGATCGCCGAGACGACAGTCGCCACGGTCTACCCCCTGGTCTCCCAACGTGGCACCCACCATTGGAGGTGCCCTCCGACATCGCCGATCGAGTCTAGGCGTCCGCGGCGGGGCCTCAACGACGTCGCGCCGAAGCAGCGCAGACGGGCGAGGGGGCATCGGGCCCTCGGGCTGACGGGATCGGCGTGGCCGCCGTACGAAGACAGCGCCGAGAGCAGGAATTAGCCTTGAAGACCAAAGAGCGCGCGATGAAACGGAGCACAGATCCGATGCTCGCCACGCACGTCGGAAACCTCGTTCGGCCGGACGACGTCTTGGAGTAACAGCGGCGAGCCTCGGGGAACCGGTTGACAATGCCATCGAGGCGGCGGCGCTTCGCGACTCGGTGACCGAGATCATCCGTCACCAACGCGCCGTCGAGATCGACATCGTCCGACGGCGAATTCGGAAAGCCGCTTAGCTGGTCCACGTACGCTCTCGAACGACTGAGCGGGTTCGAGCGCCGCGCGAAGCTTCGTGGCGACGAGTGTTCTGCTGTTCGAGCTCTATCCGCTGCTGGCAAGTAGTCGGCCCCCGTAGCCCCTGGCGCGACCGGGATCAGACTGGGCGCGATCACGACTCGGTGCAGAAGCGGGCGAGCTCGTAACCGGTCGGGCTCGCGTGTGATGACAGGCTCGGACGACGCTTGGTTGATGAAAGGCTCGAGAGGAGGAGGCGCACGTTCGCCTCGGACGAAACGATCGACAACAGGGTCCCGCGCCCAGGCCCACGCACCGCCGAGGCAATTGAGTCCTTGTGGACGTCGAGGCCTACAACTTTCAAATCCTTAGGACAGAATTCCTGATGGACATGGTCGGAGCCCTCCGTATGTGGCTCGATCCACGTCATCGTGGCCAACCACGTATATCCGGACCGAGTCGGCCGTTCTCGTCACTAACTGCGAGACGCGTTGCCCCCAGCCTCGTCCTCGAGCGGCACGTTCCACGCGTCGTAGCCGTAGAGCCACGAGGTGTCGTCATCACCGCCATTCATCCAGGTATTCGCACTGGAGATTGCCTGGATACGCGAGGTACGAGGTTTGCGACTCGCCTCGTAGCGGCCAAAGGCGCTCTCGATGTCCTTTGCCTCTTGAAGACATCGAGTGAGCACCGCCGCGTCCTCGATCGAGGTCGCTCCGCCTTGGGCCATGTAGGGCGTCATCGGATGGCACGCGTCGCCGAGCAGCACAACACGACGGCTGCTCCAGGTCGCGAGCGGCTCCCGCTCAAGAATCGCCCACTTGTGGCAATTAGGACATGCATCAAGCACCGCGATGACGTCAGAATGGAAACCCGCATACGCCTCGCGTAGCTCGTTCACGTCTCCCGTTGCGGACCACGATTCCTCAGTGAGCCAGTCGGTGGACTCAGGCACGCTCGTGACGAAGTACAGCTGGGTCCGGTCCTTGGCGGTGAAGTAGATCACGATATGGCGGTCAGTTCCCCACCACTTCGTCCTCGAATCGCCCACGACCGCCGGATCCGTCAGGCGGCTCGCGTCATAGACCGAGCGGTAAGCGATCCGGCCTTTATGGATCGGCTTGTCGGGACCAATAATGAGATCGCGCACGGCCGAGTGCACGCCATCGGCACCGATAACCAAGTCGGTGGCGACCCGTGTGCCGTCGGCGAACGCGAGCTCGACTCGGTCGCCAACCTCGTCGAGCCCGATTAGCCGCTTGTCGAAATGCACCGTCGCGAGAGGAACTGGAGCACACAATGCCTCATGCAAATCCGCTCGGTGCATGCAGAGGAAGGGGGCGCCGTACAAGCTCGCCGGCATCGGGAGCTCCCGCTTGATCTCGCCGGTGTCCCACACTCGATTGAGGTGTGAGCACGGAGCGAATGAGGTCTCCTGCAACCCCTCGAGCACCCCGAGACCTCGCAGCACGTTGCACGAGTTGGGCAACATCTGGATGCCTGCCCCTACGCGCGCGAACTGGCGCGCCTGCTCATAAACCTCGACGTTGAACCCTGCTCGCCGCAGCGCGAGCGTCGCTGCCATTCCTCCGATCCCTGCACCAATCACCGAGATGGAGAGCTTGTCGTGATTCATGGCTGTACGTCCTACTACCCGTTCGAGGTCTGGAAACTGATCCTGAGCGACAAGCCCGGCGCCGGTCGCCTCTCGAGAACCGGTCGCCTCGGCCGAGAGGCAGCCGGCTAGCAGGCGGCCGAGGGTCTAGGCGTGTCTGGGGCAGAACAGCGTAAGCCTTCGAGACCAAGGACCTCGATGTTCCGACGATTCGCATCTGCGCTCAAGTCCGGTAGCCCCGGCAGCGATGAGACTCTCACCACCGGGTTGGAACAACTCCTTAGGTCATCGCTCGATCACCAGGTCTCGATAACGTCAACGAGTTCTCGCCTAGTCAGCCGCTTACGAACCATCGCTAGGTGCGCTCACGCCCACCGGCGCTGAGCCATCAGCGGAGCGCGTTCTTTGAATAATCATTCGACGGGCCGACATGAAAAGCCGAGCGCTCCGGGCTCTCGCCGTCGACGATCGGGCGGATCTGGACTCAGGCCTGACTTGACGAACTCGTTTCAATTCTGATAGGGAAAGGAGACAGGGCATTTGAGATGCCGCCTTGCGTCTAGTCAAGGTCGGCCTCAACCCTTAGCGTGGGGGGTTATCAGATGGGCGTCATAAAGCGCTTCGTGAACGCGCTGTCGTTGCGGAGTCGACCGTGGAAGCTTGCAGGTTCCGTCACAGTTGTTGTCCTTCTGACAATTGCAGTGGACATATCGCCTAGTACCGCGGCGGGTACCAATGTGAGAAACGGAGGCACGCTCACGTATCTTCAGGAGAATCTGTCGTGGCCGACATTCGATCCAACGATCGCGTCATTTTCAACCGTGAGTCAGCCCCTCATGTCTCTCGTGTATGGAAATCTCTTCACTATTGGGCCCAACAACACTTTCGTACCCGGTCTCGCGACGCGCTACTCATTCAGTAATGACAACAAGACGTTTACCTTGAACACCCGGACGGGCGTGACGTTCCAAGACGGTACGCCGTTCAACGCGACTGCCGTCGCGCTGAACCTGACCCGGGACAGCGCGAAGACAAGCGGCTGCCTGTGTCTGACAGCACTGAAGAACGCGACGTCGATCACAGCTCCGAACGACCACACCGTCGTCATGAACTTCAGCGTGCCCGACGGCGTGATCCTTGCCACGCTGTCAACCTCGCCGGCGACATACATAATTTCCCCGGCAGCGCTCTCGAGCCAGGGCTCAAACTACGGCGCGACCCCGGTGGGAGCAGGTCCCTACAAGGTGGTGAGCGACATCATCGATTCGACGATCACGCTCGGTCGCTGGCCCGGGTATTGGGACGCGAGGGCGACTCACGTCAGCCAGATCACGGTCACTTCGGAGACCACCGGAGCCTCCGGACTCGCGTCTGTGCAGAGTGGCGGTGCCCAGATTTTCGACTTGACGAGCGACCCTGCGACACAAAAGGCCGCGAAGCAGTCCGGGCTCAACATCGAGACCGAGCACATCAGCGGGAACTTCCTCTACATGGACTTCAATACGGCGCCGTTCAACAACAAGCTGGCGCGCGAAGCTATGCAGTACGCGACCAACGCGAAGGCACTGGATAGCGTGCTCTACTACGGCTACGGGCCCGCGAGCGAGACGCTCATCGGGCCGCAACAGATCGCCTACTTCGGCAGCACATTGCCCGGGTACCGGTCCTACAAGCTGAAAAAGGCGAAGCAGCTCGTCTCCCAGCTTGGTGGGCTCTCGTTCACGTTGATCAGTATCGGCACCACGCCGACCGCTATTGCCGAGATGGAAGCCGTTCAAAAGCAGTGGGCACAAGCGGGAATCCAGGTCACGCTCGACCCGCTCACCTTGCCGGCAGGACTAAAAGAGCTCGAGAGTGGAACCTACCAAGCGGTTATCGCCGGATACCCGGCACAGGACGACAGCCCGCTCACCCTCGCCACGTCGCTTGTATGCCCGGTGTACTTTTCGCCAGGCTTCTGCGACCCGACGGTGACTCGCTACGCAGAGCAGGCACTCCAAACTAAGTCATTCACAGCGCAGGCGACCCTCATGAAAAAGGCGGTCACGCTAGCTGTCGTCAATGACGCCGCGTACGTCCCACTCAATTCAACCCCGGGTTCCGTGGTGCTGACGAAGAACGTCCACAACTTCGTGTACGAAGGCGGCGCGCTCTACCTCTCGGGGGTGTGGTTGTCCTAGCTACCGGAGAGAACTACGTGTTTAGACGTCAGTCGCTGGCGTGGCTCTGAAGAGGCACAGCGATGGCGTATTCCGCTCCCACGATCGGGGCAGCAACGAAGGTTACTTAAGGAGGGAAATAAAGACATGGCTAAGATTCAACATATTGCGATTTCCTGCAAAGAGAACGAAGCGCTTGCCGAGTTCTATAAGCAAGCTTTTGGTATGCGTGAAGTATTTCGCCACTCCCCTGAAGGCCACCCAGATGTGGTAGGGATCTACCTTACGGACGGTCATATAAACTTGGCCCTATTACCAAATTCTGGTAATCACCCGGAAGGGATTAACCACTTCGGTTTCGTGGTCGACGACATTGAGTCGACCCGCGAGCTCGCGGTGGCCGCGGGGGGTAAGCCGGGTAGCGATGACCTGCCACGGGACGGGAGGTACGCGGACGGTTACGTGGTTGATCCTTCCGGTACGCGAGTAGACATGTCCGATAAGGGTTGGGATATCGGAGATGGGCGTCCAACGTAGCTAAGCCTGGCTTTGTTTCTAGGTGGCCCAAAACCTCGTGGAAATTGGCGGATTGCGGTCGGAATGTCGTTGGCCGAACCACCGCGCGAGCCAAACTGCCACATTTATATGGCGAGTACGTTCGTCACGAACAACGAGGCTCGTGCGCACCGCGGTGTGTAGCTCGACGAGCCGAGCCCCCGAATCCACATGGTGATCGACAACGGAGTCGTCATCCGCCGTGACTCCATCGGTGGCAGAGACCAGCGGCCGGTCTCGCGAAGTAGGCCTCGCCGGGACCGGACCAGGTAGTCGCGCTCCTCCCGGGCGGGGCGCGGAAAGCGGTTGGAGTGCGAGGGCAATGCTCGCGCCGCGCACGTCGAGCACCGACGGGTCGTCGCCGCGGCATTGCCGGCGAACAAGGCACGGGCGAAGAACCTCCTCTTTGCCGCCTCACGTCTCGTCTTGTTCGCGCTCGACGTCGGCCTCGTCTTAGACCAGCAGATGCTGCTTTGCGACGCGGTGATCGAGCGCTTCTGTGCTTCGGCGAAGGTGGGCTCGCTGGCCTCTCGCCGCACCTTGCGCGCCAACTACCTTCCAGCGAATCGAACCAGTGCCGCGACCGGCAACGTATAGGGTCGCGCCACCACCTCGCGACCGGACCAACCATGCGACAGCCTCTGAACTGCTCTTTCGCGGAGATTCCAGCGCCACCAGGAATCAACTCGTCGTGCGTTGTGTGAGGTAGGCCGCTGGTTTGGCAATCCGTGACGTCACCTGCAAGCGCTGGCCCGAGGGTTTCTCGCTCATCTCAGCCACGTCCGTGATCCCGCTCCCCAGCGGCCCCCTATCAAACCGTGCATGCCGTTCTCCGGCACACGGCTTCCCGACACCGTTCACCCCAGTGCATGCGCCGTCTTGTAGGCCACTGTTCCAGTCAGCCGGTAGACCCCGAGGCTCGTGAACCACCCGTAGTTGAACCGAGTGGCCCAGTTGCGTCCAGGAAGACCGTGCTTGTTGCTCGCCAGGATTGCCATCCGTAGGTGGACGTAGCTGTTGACGATGGCGAACTTCTTCGATGAGTTTCCATGTCGGAAGTAGCCAGCCCATCCCCGAAGCACGGGGTTCAGCCGATCCACCACAGCGTCGAGAGATGACCCGACGAATCGCCGTTGGGTCATCTCCTTGACCTTGGCCTTGATCGAGGCCATGGCCCGGTCAGACGGCCACTTCAACAGGTAGTAACGACCCGGCCACTTCAAGGACTCACACATGTGATTGTGAAAGCCCAGGAAATCAAAGCCCTCTTTCCCTCCGGTGAGGTTGACGATCCTGGTCTTGTCGGGATGCAGTCGCAGCCCGAGCGTGGCCAGCACCGTCTCGGCAATGGAGCGTGCCGTCTCGGCACGCTCTTTTGTCGGACAGAGGACGACCCAGTCGTCGGCAAACCTGACGAGCTTTCCTGTCTCGCGTCTCGCCTTGTACATCTCCTCATCGAGGACGCTCAAGGCGATGTTGCAGAGCAACGGTGAGATCGGAGAACCCTGCGGGGTTCCCGAGGTGACATCGGAGTACACGCCTCCTTCGATGATCCCGGCCCGGAGCCAACTCCGGAGCAGCTTCAACATCGCCCGGTCAGAGACCCGGCGCTCGATGATCGCCATCAGTGCGTCCTGGTCGATCTCGTCGAAGCAGCTTTTGATGTCAGCGTCGAGCACCCATTGCGCTCCCTGATTCGCCGTCTGGCGAATGACCTCGAGAGCGTCATGAGCCGACCGCTTCGGTCGGAAACCGAAACTCGCCGGACTGAAGTCGGCCTCGAATATCGGTTCGAGGACGAGCTTGGCCGCACTCATCAGCACCCGGTCACGGAGAGCGGGTATGCCGAGCGGCCTGGTCTCACCAGACTTCCCGGCCTTTGGGATGTTCACTCGTCGTAGTGGCTGTGGCCGATAACGCTTCGCCTTCACCTCTTTGGCGAGTGAGTCGAGGAAGGAGCTGACCCCTTCTGTCCCCCCGGCTTCGACCGAGTCGATTGAGACCCCGTCTGTGCCGGGCGCACCCTGGTTGGTGGCCACGTTGACCCACGCCTGCCACATCACGTCACTGCGGGTGAGCTTGTCGTAGAGGGCGTGGAATCTCCGTGTTGGATCCTGCTTGGCACTGCGGTAGAGCACACGTTGGAGGGCTTGGAGATTACTGACGCCTTCGTCTTTGACGACGTCGCTTGCCCGTGTCCGGGCATGGTTGTCGCCACCTTCGTCGGCAGCGGTTGGCTGATCTAGTCGTTTCGACACTGGCCTACTCCGTCTTGTCCTTCGCCTGCATCGGTGAAGCAGGGGTCCTTCGCTCGGGGCGGGTTATGTTGTCCCGCCCGTCATCACTACTTCGACCCCCTCCGACTCCCTCTCGGCTGCCTGTCACTTCCCGGGTTCGCCGGTTATAGACAGACGCACTCCCCATCCCCGCAGGACGAGGGCCGAGGAGGGCCTTTTGCGGTAGGGACCGCCCTTGCGGGCGGCCCCCCGCACAGATCCCAGCGAGCGGAACTACCGCACTGGGCTCCTGCCTCAGGTGTTGGCGTAAAAGCGTGCCTCTGGGAAAGGGTGCAGCACATGGGCAGGCGGGAGC
>DATCDR010000151.1:0-3514 GCA_036510575.1 Acidimicrobiales bacterium
ATCCGGAAAGAGCTTGCCGCCGAGGGCGTCCACTTCACGACCTCCTCGGATACTGAGGTCGTGCTTGAGGCATGGCGTCGATGGGGGCAGCGGTCGCTTCCGCGCCTGCGGGGCATGTTCGCCTTCGCACTCTTCGACGAAGTGACGGGAAAACTGGTCCTCGCTCGTGATCCGCTCGGCATCAAACCCCTGTACTTCGTCCTACGCGGCGACGGCCTCATGTTTTCTTCCGAACTGAAGGGTCTCGTAGCCGCCCTCGGCGGTGAGCTGCGGATTGACACTACCGCTCTCGTCGCCTCGATCCTTTATTACTGGGTCCCCGACCAGAGATGTGCCCTGACCGGCGTCCACAAATTGCCACCAGGTTCATTCGCCGAATTCTCGCCCGACGGTGGCGTCCGAGCTCAGACGTACTGGAACATCGCCGACGTCGCAGCGGATGCTGCTGCGGGACCGCCTGCGGACCTGCGTGCTGTGCTTGAAGAGTCCGTCGTTGCCCATCTCATTGCGGACGTCCCAGTGTCCAGCTTCTTGAGTGGTGGCCTGGATTCTAGCATCGTCACGGTTCTCGCCAAACGAGCGAATAGTGCCGTGGACGCATATACCATCCGGTTCCGGCCTGGTGACCACCGCCTCGAAGCGATGCCGGACGATGCCATGTACGCGAGGAAGGTCGCGGAGCGCTACGGCATCACACTGCACGAGATCGAGATCGCACCCGACATTGCCGACCTGCTCCCGCGCATCGTCGACATACTCGATGAGCCGATCGGTGACCCGGCGGCTATCAATACCTTCCTCATGTGCGATGAAGCGCGGCGAGCCGGCGTCAAGGTACTTCTCTCTGGTATTGGCGCAGACGAGCTCTTCGGCGGCTACCGCAAGCACCTCGCGTGTGTCATGGCTGCTCGCTATCAGCGACTTCCCGCGTTGCTTCGTGAAAAAATAGTGCGGCCAACCGTCGATCGCCTTCCGGTGACCGCATTCGGGCACGGGCTTCGGAACGCCCGATGGGCCAAGCGTTTCCTCACCTTCGCTGAGTTACCCGAGGAGGAAGCATTCCGCCGCAGTTACACTTTGTATGATCCCGCCGAACTCGCAGATCTGTTGAGCGGTGACCTCATAGGCAGTGTCGAAGACGTCGTCACCGAGCACAGGAAGATCTACGAAGACAACAACCTGCATGATCATGTGAACCGGATGTGTCTCGCAGACGCCAGACTGTTCCTTCCCGGACTCAACCTCGCGTACACCGACCGTGCGAGCATGGCAGCTTCCACCGAAGTTCGTGTGCCCTTCGTAGACCCTGATGTCGTCCGAGCCGCATTCTCCTTCACCGGCGAGCAGAAGATAGACCGGCGCCGAGGAAAGTTGGCGCTCAAGCATGCTGCAGAAGCGTGGCTGCCCCGGGAGATCATTCACCGTCCTAAGGCATCGTTCAGCGCGCCGCTTCGGGCCTGGATGGCTCACGAGCTTCGCCCCATGGTTGATGACGTCCTCGTGAACGGAGAACTCACGTCCTCCGGCTTTCTCGATCGGCAAGGGGTGAAGCGACTCGTCGAGGACGAACGAACTGGACGAGAGGACCGCTCCAAGCAGCTCTGGCAGTTGCTCACATTGGAGCTTTGGGTACGCAACGCACGATCGCTCGGTGTCGCAGGGTGAGGTGTCCTGAGGTCAGACACGCCGATCCAAGGTCTGCGGCCGGCGGTGCGCGAGCTCCTCTTAGCAACAAGAATCCTGGAGGTACATGATGAGACAAGTCGCACAAAATTACAAGTCGGGCGAACTCGCCGTACTGGACGTCCCTCCGCCGACGTGCCACGCAGGCGGCGTCGTCCGCTCCCTCTATTCGCTCATTTCTACCGGTACAGAGGTCATGAAAGTGAAGGAGGCACGGCTGTGATGATGATCTCGGTGGGCGCCCTCCGTGTCAAGTGCGCCGGCGTTGACGGGCTGATGGAGACGCCCCGGAGGGGTCCGTCTCGAGGATTGGCTTCTCGTGCTGGCGGTAGGACTCGCCTTAGATGACGAGCTCCCACGCTGCACTCTTCAGCCGGTCGACGGCGGACTGGGCCAGCAAGGGATCAGCCAAGGCGGCCAGCCATTCACTCGGGTCACGATTCGACGTCAGCACCGTGGATTTCGAGTGGTGTCGTTCGACGCAGAGCTCGTAGATGTCCGCTGTTCTCGAGCATGTCGAGCGGCTGGAGGGCGAAGTCATCGAGCAAGAGCAGGTCGACGCCGATGAGTTTGCGCATCTCTTGGTCGTAGCTGGCGTCGAGGCGCGCCGCTTTCAGCCTCTTGTGCAACCGGTCATTTCGTTCGAAGTGCACGCTGATGCGCCTGCGGCACGCGATGTGCCCGAGTGCAGTGGCCAAGAAGGAATTTCCCACCCCGACCGGGCCCAAGATGAAGGCGTTGCGGGCTTGCTCGACGAAGCGCAATGACACCAGCTCGGACCCAATGGCGCGGTCGTAGGTGGATCTTGGCGCCCTCATCCCAGGCCTCGAGCACCATGTGTGGATCCAACTTGGCTGCCCGTGCCCGCAGCCCAGCCGAGGCGGCGTCACGTCGTTGCACCTCGTCGCTGAAGAGCTGTTCGAGGAATTCGGTGTGGCTGAGCTCGTGACTGCGGGCGAGGGCAAGGCGCTCGGGCAGCGTGGTGATGAGCTGGCCGAGCTTGAGGCGGCGCATGAGAACCTTGAGCTCGGGCGAGACGGAGGGCGTGGGCGCGCTCATCGGCCGGCCTCCTTGACGCTGGCGAACTCAGCGGGATCGCGGGCGAAGCGACCCTGGATGAGTACCGGGTTGGGCCTGGTTTCTGCATCGGCGTCTTCTCGGGCCCGCTCGAGCATGCGCGAGACGAGGTTCATGTCGACGGCCTCGGCCTCGAGAGCCCGGCGGCAGGCGAGGTCGACCCGGTCCGGCCCCCACTTCTTGACCAAACCCAGCAGGCGATAGACCTGGCGCATCTTGGTCCAGGGCAGCGGGGTGTCCAAGGTGGCGGCAGCAAAGATGCCGACGGCGGAGCCGTGATCGGCCGCCATGCGCTCGAGCCTCTCGACGTCCCGGGTGGCGAAGATCTCGGTGCCGTTCGGCATGTCGGCGGGGTCGGGGCTCCTCCCACCTGGTGGTTTGTGGGGATGGACCTTGACCAGCTCGCCTTTCGAGTACATCTTGACCGTGGTCGAGTCGCGCCTGGCCCGGAGCGTTCGACCGACCAGGGGGTACGGGACCGAGTAGATCGCCTTGTCGACTTCGACGTGTTCTCTGATCTTGAGAGATGGCGATCTGTAGACCGCGTTCACCGCGAAAGGAACAAATGCGTTAGCCTCCCTGTTTCACGCTAAAGTTTCCGAGCTGCTTAGGGTGGCACCGGTGGAAGGCTCAATACGGCGGCATGAAGGTGAATGACGCGAAGCGCCTGAAGGAGCTCGAGCACGAGAACGGCCGGCTGAAGACGATCGTCGCCGACTTAACGCTCGACAACGCGATGCTCAAAGAGGTCGCC
>DATCDR010000152.1:0-34796 GCA_036510575.1 Acidimicrobiales bacterium
CTTTCCTGCCTTGTCACGCCGTAATTGTATCAGACTCTCTCACTAATGTCACGTATTATCTTGGCTACACCTACCGACCCCAGAAGGACCATGGGTGCTGCTCAGCAGACAGATCCGGGGGATTCACGGACTTAACTTCGGGCTAAGCGTTCGGCAGGTCGGCTCAGTCCTTAGGTTCTGGTGGTCGGCCGAGACGCTTGCCGCCATCGAGGTGCACCACCGTCCCGGTCATCCACGCTGCGCCCGACGAGGCGAGGAAGCAGACGAGGTTGGCGACGTCTTCCGGTGTCCCGACGCGTCCCATCAAGATGCCACCGATGCTGCCGGCGTGATCGGCGGCGGTTCTCGGGGTTGCGATCGCGCCGGGCGCGACGCCAAGGACCCGAATCTCGGGCGCAAACTCTTCGGCCATCGTTCTCGTCACGTTGTTCAGCGCAGCTTTCGACGCTCCGTAGGCGCCCATCGCTCCTGCCACTCCCTCGGCGGCGACCGACGTTATGTTGATGATGGTGCCGGCCCCGCGAGCGCGCATCATCGGGACGGCGAGCCGGACGCAGTGGAAGCCGCCGACCACATTCAACCGGTACGCCTCGAGCAGGTCGTCGCCGGTGAGTGCGAGCAGTGGTGCACGGATGAAGGTGTCAGAGAAACTGCCGCCGGCATTGTTGACCAAGACGTCGAGGCCGCCGAATCGCTCCGCGGTGGCAGCGAAGAGCTCCGCGACCGACGACGGCTCTCGGACGTCGACCGCCATCGCCAGGGTCTCGGTGCCGTGCTCGTTCAACAAGGACTCGGCATGGCGGACTTTGTCGACGCTTCGCGAGCAGATCACGACCTTCGCGTGTGCCCGGGCGAACGATGACGCGATGCCGAGGCCGATCCCGTCTGTTCCGCCGGTAACCAAGACGACTTGGCCGGAGAAGTCGAACCGGACGTCGTCGTGTTCCGCGGCATTGCTCATCGTCCCTGCTTTCTCCGGCGCGTGGCGCCGCATCGCCGACAATCGTGATCGGGGCGCACCTTCGAGAGCCCCTTCCTACCAGCCGATCCGGCGCAACGGCGCCGCAGCAGTTGCGGTAACGCTATCGCCACGCCGATGGCTCGGTTAGGCCGTGCCTACTGGCGAAGGCGGCACCGCTCCTGGATCGCACCTCGAGGCCGCTACCCGCTGCGGCGATCGGTAGCGGTAACCACCTTCGAGCCGCACACCGCACAAGGATCGTCGGGCTTTCGCCGCCTCACCCGAGCGGGGACGAGCTACAACCGCGTCAATAGAAAGGCTCCGGCGCAACCAGCGGTCGCCTGGGATGGCGACTTGCGGTTGCGCCGGAGGTGTTCGTCACTGTTTAGGGGCTCGGTGTTCTTCTAGTCGTTATTCACGACTAGAAGAACTCGAGTTGCTTTTTTGTTGCTACGACGCCGCGTACTCGACGAGCTTGCCTGCCGAGTTCCAGATCGCCATCGTGCTGTGGAAGGAGCCGACCTTCTCGTAGTCGGTAGGCGTACGCGCCCAGCCCCAGCCGAGCAGGGTGATGTTCTGGTGAGCGAGCGCGTTCTTGACGGCGCTCTCACTTATGCTGCGGGCAGCCTCGATGCCACCGGTGAGCTCCATACCAGACTCCCAGCCAACAGCGTCAGACGAAATGTCGTTCGACGTGCCGTAGCCGACCGCGGTCATCCCAGTGATGTAGTTCTGGATGTCCGTCTTTGCGACCTTGCTGGGCGTGTACTGCAAGAGCATGCTCTCGGGGCCACCCACGTAGACGTCCTTCATGGTGGTGGCGCCACCGACGGATGCGTAGAAGCTCGAGACTGTGCACGCGGCACACTCGCCCACAGGGATCGTGGGGTTTTCGGCCCGTAGCGCCTTCAAGAAGGTAACCGTGTCCTGGAACGGCGGAATGCCGAGAACGATCGCCTGTGGGTGCGCCGCGAGCAGGTGGATGACCTGCGGTGCGTCGTCCGTCTGGTTGTACGTGATCGACTGTCCAGCTACAACCGAGTAGCCGTACTGTGCCGCGTTCTGCTTCATGAAGTTGATGTTGTCGTCACAAAGCGGGTCGCAACCGTCGATCACCGCGACCTTGGTGTAGTGACGGGGCGCAATGATGTAGTGGATAAAGTCCAGGTCGTTCTGATAGTACGCGTTGTACAAGCCTGGGAACGCGTAAGAGGTGAGGTCGCGGGTTGGAATCCCGATTCCCGACCAGCCTGCACCCTGCTCGATGAGCACGGTCTTTAGCGAGTTCGACACCGGGATCGCGGCGACGTAGTCGTCGGTCTCACCTGGCCCCAGAATGAAGTTGGCATGGATCTGGGTCACGCACTTACGGACGTCGCTGACCGCCACCGACGGAGTCGACGCGTCGTCAAGAGCCGTAAGTGAGTACTTCCGGCCAAGAACACCGCCGTGAGAGTTGATCCACTTCACGTAGGCCTGGACACCATCTAGGTCGCCAATACCGACGCCGAGCGCGGCACCGGACTGCGCCGACACCTCACATAGGACTATCGGGGCCTTTGCATGCGGCCGGACAGAGGCCGAAGCCACGCCCCCCGAACCGAGCGTCATGACCGCGGTCATGGCCGAGACTGCAAGCGATGCGCTCAGCAGAGCAAAGGTTTGCACCTTGCCTCTACGTGACCGCAAGAGGTGACCTCGCACCCCTGCTCGCGAATTATTTGCACGATCGAACTTCATTACCCCTCCTGTTCGATGAATTCCTATTTCCAGCATCTGCCATCGCGTCCGAACATCTCCCGCACGTGAAGCGCAACTTCAACGTTCGGCCGCTACGGCAATCAGGGTGTAGCTATTCAGTGCTGTATCGCCTGCACCTCCTCGGTTAGATCGTTTCCAACGCATCGTTCGCCAGCAACCCCATGAGCTCTTGACGAACGATGCTCGACGTCCTGAACTCTTCGGAGTTGCCCGTGAACACGACGCGCCCGTCGAGCAGAACAAAGATCTCCTCCGCGATATCCATCACCATCTGGAGGTCGTGCTCGACGAGGAACACCGTCACCGTCTCGCCAAGCTTCACGAGCTTCGCCGCGAGGCGCGCCCGCTGCTCTGAGCTCAGGCCGGATGCCGGCTCGTCGAGAAGGAGGATCTTCGGGTTCGTCACCATGGCCCGCGCGAGCTCCACCATGCGCTGGGACTCAAGAGTGAGATCCCCCACGCGTTGCTGTGCGACGGCACCGAGCCCCAATTCCTCGAGAGCCTCCCATGCCCGGTCATAGGCAACCGCGAGATCGCTCCTCACAATGGCGTGCGTGAGGAACGTCCGGTGACTCGGCACCGCCGCGACCGCCACGTTGTCGAGAGCGGAGCGCGAGTTCATCAGTCGGACTGCCTGCAGCGTCCTTGCCACACCCAGTTGGGCCCGTTGATACGCGGGGATTTTGTTCACGTGGTGCCCTTCGATGAACATGTCGCCGGCGTCGCCTTCGAGGCCACCACAGATCAGCTCGAACAGCGTTGATTTTCCCGCCCCGTTCGGGCCACAGAGGGCATGCACGCCAAGGGGGGCAACCTTGATGCTGACGTCGTCGACCGCGACGACGCCGCCGAAGCGCTTGGTTACACCTTGGCACTCGAGTGCCAGCACCTGCGCGGAGCTTTCGCTTTGGCGAAGCGACGTGCTCACCGCCTCGGGCGGGACCGGACGGGTGGTCACCGGCGCCGCGGTTGCGTTGCCGGCACTAGCTACTGGCGCCGCGACAACTTCGGCGGCCAGCGCGTCGCTCGGCACGCCAACCGCCGGCGCCACAGGCGCAGCCTGTTTCGGCTTTCGAGAAAGGCGTCGAACGTTCCGGTAGACGCGCAGCACGACCCCCAGGAGACCTTCTGGCGCATACAAGAGAATGAGCGTGAACAGCACGCCTTCGATGATGAGAATGTGCGAGGAGATGAAGGTATTGCCTTCTTGGAGGTACTCGACAAGGCCGGTCCCGATGAGGCCTCCGACGATCGCCTGCCGTCCACCGAGAAAGAGCATGATCAGCAACGACAGCTCGGCGGTCTGGTCGAAGTTCCCAGGGGAGACGAGTGTCTGGGTCCCAGCAAAGACGCCGCCGCCAAGTGCCGCGAGCATCGCCGAAAGTACGAACACCTCGAGCTTTCGACGCCTGGTGTTGATACCGAGCGAGGCAGCCATGCGCTCGTTCTCGCCGACGAGCGAGAGCTCGAGGCCAATCCCCGAGTGCATGATCCGGGAGCACACGAAGATGCCGATCCCCAGCAGGGCGAGCGCCACTGCGCCCGAGCGTTCTAAGGACGTGACGTAGGTCGGCCCGGACCAGATGTTGCCGATGCCGTTGATCCCAGTTGCTTGACCGAGGTAGCTGCTGTAGCCGACGTAGCCGCTCGCTATCACCGAGAAGAACAGCGTCGCGAGCGCCAATCCGAATCCGGGCACCCGCGTCGCCACGCTGCCGATGAGCGTGCCGAGGAATGCCGAAGCCGCGACCACCGTGAGGATGGCCAAGACGATCGGGACGTTGTACTTCGTGTTCAAGACGCCGACGGTGTAGCCGCCGACCAACATGAAGAAGGCCTGGTGGAACGCCAGCTGGTTGGTGTGGCCGATCTGGACGACCATGCCCATCACGGTGATCGCGTAGCAGAGTCCGAGAACGAAAATCGAGTCGTTGTAGTTGCCGTTCAACGTGATCAGGACTGCCAGTCCGAGACCTGTCACCACGACGGCGAGCAGAGCTGGCCGGGTGAGCTGACCGCGCTGTCGAAAGCCAGGCACGCGGGTAAGGGCATCGGTTAGGCGCGGCGTCGTCCGCGTCGTGGTCTCAACGGTACTCATGTCGCTGCTCAGCCCCTCATCAGTTGGCCGGATTGAGATTGCCGAGGATCTGTGGCCGAATGAGAATCGCGGCCACAAGGACGGTAAACAGCAGCGTGTCTTGGTACTGGCTGCTCACGTACCCACCGAGCATCGCCTCGGCGATTCCGATGAGGAGGCCTGCGGCGACCGCCCGGACCGGCTTGACGAACCCGGCGAAGGCAGCGGAAATCAGGCCGAGCAAGCTCAGCGAACCGCCGGAATTGAAGACGTAACCGGTCATCGGGCTCTCAACGATGCCAAAGACGCCAGCGAGGATCGCCATGGCGACGAACATCCCTCGACGAAAGCTCGGCTGCCTGATGCCGCAGATTCGCGCTCCTAAGGCGTTGTCCCCACATGCGGCCATTGCCTTGCCGTTCAGGCTGAACCTGAGATAAGCGGCGAACCCACCACCGGTGAGAATGGCGAGCCCGATCAAGAGAACGGCCGGCCGCTGCAGGTCCAGGCCCCAGAACTGGAGCGAAGGCCCGTTCCAAAGCGGCGGTGCGGACACCACATTGGTGCCGAACATGTGCTGGGCCAAACCTTCGATGAAAAGCGACAGCGAGAACGTGAAGAAGAACAAGACAAGGATCGCTTCGCGCGCTCGACTTCCCTCGAGCGCGGTCCGCAGTACGGCGAGGTCATAGACGAAGGCGAATAGGCCAATCATGGCCAGGTCGAAGATGATCGCGACGGCGAGCGGCCAGCTCTCGACCCGGTAGAGGAAGTCCACGCCCATCGCCCCCAACATGGCGAAGTCGCCGACGGCGAGGTTGAGCACCGCCGACGTGCGGAACAACATCGTGAAGCACAAGGCGAAGACTGCATAGATCGCTCCGGTGCTGAGCCCGGCAAGGAAGAGGTCGCCGAACGTCGTCACGACGGGTTCACCTCGAGGCTCGCTGCCTCAGCCAGATGCTCAGCGAGCCGTCCGTCAACGCGCTCATCAAGGATTCCCCGCTCGACGCGAAGCGCACGTTTGGTGATCGCGAGTGCTCGCAGCGGGTTCTCCTCGATCAGGATGATCGTCCGCCCGCTCTCGTTTAGATGCTTAAAGGCTTCGTACATCCGCCGCGCGACGATCTCCGCGAGACCGAGGCACGGCTCGTCGATGACGAGGATCTTCGGCCGCGCGGCAAGGCCTCGCGCGAGCGCCACCATTTGCTGCTGTCCTCCAGAGAGCGTGCCCGCGAGTTGTTTCAGGCGCGGCTGCAACTCCGGGAACAGGTCGACTGCCTCGCTGAAGGCGTCCGAGGCGCGGGCCTTTCGCAAGTTCTTGGTCCAGCTGTAGCAGCCAAGCAGGATGTTGTCGACAACCGGCAGGCCCGCGAATAACTGCCGCCGCTCGGGAACAAGAGAGAGGCCACGCGCCGCCATCCACGCGGGGTTCCGAGCAGGCGCGAGCACACCATCAACTTCGACCTTCCCCGAGCGCGACACCAAACCAGCGATGGCAAGTGCAATGCTGCTCTTACCGTTACCGTTCGGACCGATGATCGCGACGCACTCGCCGGCGCGGACAGAGAAGCTAGCGCGCTCAACGGCGACGAAGTCCCCATATGTCACCTTCAAGTCGGTGACACGAAGTTGATCTGGGACGGACTCCTGTTCGGAGTTCGACAAAATGGACCCCCCACCCCGTCTGTACTGCAGTTTCGCGTTCCCCACACCCGACTAGCGGCGCTTTACGCACGCCGCCCGGGCGACCGCCATGACCGTAGCACTGTCAACAAACTCACAGCACGGTAAACCTAAACAAGCCGACGGTTGGTGTCAAAGATGTGTTCTACGCGTCGCTCCAGCTGAGAAGCACCGCGGCTGGAGCGCGTCTGAAACCCCGATCGGTCACTACGCGGCCCCTCGCGAACTGGCAGGAAGCACGTACTGACCTGGCCAAGCAAACGTTCCTATTCCCCTAGGTTGCACCACGTTCGAAGCGATACTCGCTCAGCCGGGCGGGTTAGAAAGGCCGCCCATGACGAGCCGATGACCCAGCAACTAGGCAGTCGGCGCCGGGTTGCGTCCAGCGAAGATGTCGTCGAACCGCTGCTGGATCCCGTCGTCCCAGTCGTGATCGGTTCGAACGTAGAGCTGGTCGTCGCGAATCGCCTGCAACAAGATGTCGGCGACCTCAGACGGCGGCATGCCCGCGGAGAGCCGTTCGTGCATCCGCTCGCGCATCTCCGTACCTGCCGCAGCCCCCGGCGTCGGCGTCTCGTTTTGTAGGTCGGCCGGACGGTTCCGGCTTCCCTGGAACAGCCGCGTGGCGATGATCCCTGGGAACAAGGCCGTTACCCCCACGTTGGCGTGCCGATCGCGCAGATTGCCGTAGGTCGTCTCAGAGAGAGCGAGGATGGCCTGCTTGCAGATCCCGTACATGTTGCCGGCGCGCACGATCGAGGTCATGGAACAGGTGTTGACGAGATGTCCGTCCTCGCCGTTCGCGAGCAGAAGTGGCACGAAGATCTGCGTGCCGTAGACGACACTCCAGAAGTTGACGCCAACGGTCCACTGCCAATCCTTATCCGTCGCCTCCCAGATCGCGCCGTCAAGGTAGCCCTCGACGCCCGCGTTGTTGCAGGCGATGTTGATTTTGCCGAAACGATCGAGCGCCGCGGCGGCAAGCGCCTCGAGGGAGGCCTTCTTCGAGACGTCCGTCGGTACGCCAAGCACCTCGAAGCCCTCCCCGGAGAGCTCAGCGACTGCACGCTCGAGCGCGTCCTCCTGGATGTCGCCAAGGACCACGGACATACCCTCTCGCGCGAAGCGCTCCGCGAACGCTCGTCCCATGCCGCTTCCCGCTCCAGTCACGACGGCCACCTTGTCGGCGAATTCCTGCATGCGTCATCCCCTTTTCGTATTTGCAGCCCCAGCCGATATCTCATCACGCCCGCGTACGCATTGCGAACGCCAACCTTCGGTGAGGTCCCCGCCAGCTTGATCAAGGGCAAGCCCTTAACTCGGGCTCACCTCGCCTCGATTACGCCCACCAACCATCGAGCCGACAGTCAAAGCCGCAACAGGTCCGGGGCAGGTCGAATCCGCAGATGCCGAAGACTCGACTTGGATCAGCAACTGCCCCGGACCGGGGACGGGATCGGGCAGGCGATCGAGAACGAGTGGCTCTCCTGTGCCTGGGTTATAGCAGCTCGCATTGCTCTCCCCCACTCCTTTAACCGCCGCTCGGAACCGCCGGCGGCGCTCAGCGACGCGGGCCGAGCACCTTGCGGCGCGCTCGTGCCGGGATGATAATGGCCGAGCGCGGCGCCCGGACAACTCGTACTGGCGCGGCGATGGGGGTTGGCACGCGCAATCTGTGCGTCGCCATCTGGAGTGACAAGCGCGAACCACCGGTCCGACCGACCGACTCGGATGTGCGCTGGCGCGAATGGAGGGGCCATGGTCGATGCTGGGATCGTCGCAGAATCCGGGGTGCTCGAACGCGAGCGGCCGGCGAGCGAACAGGAACTCGCGAACCGCTCGGACTGGATCCGGCTGCAGGCGATGAACTTGATCGAGCAGGCGGGATTTGGCCACTACTCGAGCACGTTCTCGTGCGCGGAGATCTACTCGGTCCTCTACTACCACACACTCCGGCTGCGGCCGTCGGATCCGTCCTGGACCGAGCGGGACCGCTTTCTACTCGGCAAGGGACATGCGGGCGTCGGGCTATGGCCGATCTTCGCCGATCTCGGGATCATCCCGAAGGAGTGGCTCGAGACCTACGGCAAACTCGGTAGCCCGATCACGGACCACCCGAACATGCGCACGGTCCCGGTCGACTTCAGCTCGGGCTCGCTCGGCCACAACCTCTCGGTCGCAGTCGGAATGAGCATCGCGGCGCGACTATCCGGTCGGGATTACCGCTCCTTCGTCGTTACCGGCGACGGTGAGCTGCAAGAAGGCCAGGTCTGGGAGGCAGCGATGGCCGGCAGTCACTACCAGCTCGGAAATCTGGTCGCGATAATCGACGCCAACGGCTTCTCGGGCGGAGGCCCGACCTCGCGGGCGATGAACATCGAGCCACTCGGCGAGCGGTTCAGTGCCTTTGGTTGGCGCGTTGTCGAGATCAATGGCAATGAGGTGGCCGAGCTCCTCACTACCTTCGACGACTTGCCCGACCCGTCCTCGGATAAGCCGACCTGCATCATCGCCCGCACCCACAAGGGCTCCGGCCTAAAGATGATGGAGGAGGCCCCCCAGGCGTGGCACATGGGTCTCATGACCCCCGAGCAGCACGAGGCCGCGATCACCGAAATCGAAGCGAGGATCTCATGAGCGAGACCACCGTGAACCGCACGATGTCGAACGTGTTCGACGAGGAAGCGGCGGAGAACGCGCCGGGCGGCAACGTCGTTGGTGCCTACCTCGCCCACCTCGCCAAGCGCCGAGACGACGTCGTGGCGCTCTCTGCCGACCTCGGCGGTGCGCTAGCTGAACTTCGCGAGGCACGTCCGGACCGCTACATCGAGATGGGTATCGCCGAGACGAACAGTGTCTCGGTAGCTGCAGGACTCGCCGCTTCCGGGTTCATCCCGTACATCGTCTCGATGGGTCCATTCAGCGCGCTAAAGACCGGTGAGCAGTACCGCACCGACCTCGCTGCGACGAACCTGCCAGTCCGGATGATCGCCCGCCTCACCGGTGTCTCGATGGGCTTTTTCGGCACCAGCCACCATGCCGTCGAGGACATCGCCATCACCCGCTCGATCACGAACCTGACCGTCGTCGCTTCGAGCGACAACAACAGCTTGATCGCGCTACTCGAATCGACGGTCGACTACCCGGGGCCTGTCTACTTCCGAGTCTCGGAGGGGATAACCGCGAAGATCCACCCACAGATCCCGACGATCGAGCGCGGCCGATTCGTGATGGTGCGCGACGGGTCGGACCTGACGATCATCGCCACTGGCGTCGGCACCGACGCCGCGTTTCGGGCGGCGGAGGTGCTAGAGACCGAGGGTGTGAGCGTCCGGCTGCTCGACGCGACGTACCTAAAGCCCCTCGACGAGGCGGCGATCGTCGACGCCGCGAACCAGACCGGTGCCATCCTCACCGTCGAGGAGCACAACGTCGTCGGCGGCCTCGGCACCGCGGTCGCCGAGGTCATCGCCCGCAATGGCATTGCCACGAAGCTCTCGATCTTCGGCCTTCCCGACGAGCACCTCGAGGTGTCACTTCCGAACGTGCTCTACGAGCACTACGGGCTGACGGGACCTGGCGTCGCCGAGCAGGCGAGAAAGCTCCTCGCCGGCTAGCGGAAGTCGGATCGCATGCGCGCGCTCGCCATAACCAGCAAGGGGATGGAGCTAGTCGACCGACCCGATCCGGAGCCGGAGCCGACCGGCGTTGTCGTCACCGTGCAGGCCTGTGGCATATGCGGCTCCGACGTCCACATGGCCGGCTCCTCGCACCTCGAAGGATTCGTTCCCGGACATGAGTTCTCGGGCACGATCACCGCTGTTGGCGATGCGGTGAGCGACTTCGCGATCGGCGACCACGTCGCTGTCGACCCGCTCGGGAGCTGCGGTCACTGCGAGGCCTGCGCCAAGGGTCTGCCCTTCCTCTGTCAGGCAATACCGAATATCGGGGTCAGCCGCCAGGGCGCATTCGCCGAGCAGATCGCAGTCCCTGTTCGCCAGCTTCATCGACTGAGCAACGAGGTGGACCTCGAGCTCGGCAGTCACGCCGAACCACTCGCCGTCTCGCTCGCGGCGATCGATCGAGCCGAGGTCGAACCGGACTCGGACGTGCTCGTCGTCGGCGTGGGCACAATCGGCCTGATGGCTGTAGCTGGCCTCCGGCGGCGTGGAGTCGGCCGAATCGTTGCGGTAGGACGCTCGCCGGGTCGGCGGGCAGCAGCTGCGCAAATGGGAGCCGACATCGTCATCGACGCCCGCGAGGGCAATCTGAGCGAGCAGCTGGGAAACCTCGGATTGCGATTCGCCGCGGCGATCGAGTGTTCCGGCGCTCCGGACATGGTGTTTCAGATCGCGCCGTTTATGGGAATCGGCGCCTCGATCGTCGAGGTCGCGCTGCCCGCTGAGCCCGGCCCGGTCGACCTGCGCGGACTTGTCGCACTCGGGCTCTCGGTAACTGGGTCGTGCGCGTTCGCACCGGAACACTACGCACATGCCGTCGATCTGCTGACGACTGGCGATCTCGATCCCTCGCCGCTCGTGAGCGAGCGGGTGGGCCTCGACGACGCCCCCTCTGCCTTCGAGCGCTTGCTCAGCCCGGACACCTTGGTCGGCGTACTCGTCGAGCCCTGGCGCTAGGGCCAGACCACCCGCTAGGTCCGTCGAGTTAGAAGATCCGAGACCTCCTCGACGCTCGGGCTGCGATCCCGGTCGCGGCGGCTACCGCGCGAACCCTGAAATTCAAGCGTGTAGCCCGCTTGTGTCAAAGCTCGGGGCAAGGGGGACCTTCGCCCACTGAAGCGGCACCTCGGCCCTCGAAGATACCGCGTGTATGTAAGTAGTCAACTGGCGCGAACCGATCGAACACGCCGGTCGACTCGAGTTGAACCTCAATTTCGAGGCAGAACCTATGCGGCCTCGACCTCGTCGCGCAACGACTCTCCACACCGCAGGCAGTGCAGCTCGCGGAATTCAGAGATGGGTAGTGCCTGAAAGTCGGGGCTCTCCCACGGACGGATTCTAAGGACCTCGGGAGAGAAGTCACGGTGTCCAACTATCTTGCAAAGTATCTGATTCATGCTGTCATTATACGGCAATATCTCTGGAATTGACACAATTGATTGCAGTTATCTAGATATCAGATCTAACTGAGCGCCTGGAGCGATAGCTTCGGGCGCCGGGAGCGGGTATTCCGCAGAGCTCCGCGGGCCAGCTGCACGTCGGCTACCTGCTAGTTCGCGGTCTCGATGGCCGGTCAGGCTCACTCGACCGCCGTACCGCGCTTATCAGAATTGCGACCCGCGAACGACCTAGACCGCCCACCGGGTCTCCTAGTAGCGCCTGATCGTGGTGATGCGGAAGTGCTGCGAGTGCGTCAGACGGCGAACGGCGAGGAACATGCTACGGCTGTGCCGCTTTGCCACGCCATCGTGTGTCGCCTTCAAGTCGGTGTACCTACCGAAGAAGTACGCCACGGGTCGCCGCGGTGGACGCCTACGGGTCGGGGAGCGTCAGACGGCGCGCCCGGGTACCTCGTGTTGCCTGGTGAGGGCGCCGCCGTCGATCGCGACGACCGCTCCGGTCATGAAGCTCGAGGCGTCCGAGGCGAGGAGCAAGGCGAGGCCCTTCATCTCGGACGTGTCGGCCATACGCCCGAGCGGCACGGTTGCCGACCAGCGCTCCTCCACTTCTTGGGACCTACCCGCCGCGCCACCGATGTTCGTCTTGAACGGTCCCGGCGAGATCACGTTGACCCGTACGCCGAACGGCGCGAGCTCGAAGGCTGCTTGGCGTGCCGCGTTGATGAGGGCGGCCTTGGCAGCAACGTACGCGTAGCTGCAGAACGGGTCGCTTCGCATTCCAGCAGTCGAGGCGGTGACGATGATCGAGCCGGAGCCCTGCTGTTTCATGTGCACTGCGGCGGCCTGCACCGTGAAGAATGCGCCAGAGAGGTCGACGTCGATGACCTCGTCCCATGCCTCCTCGGGAAAGTTCTCGAGAAAGCCCTCGACCGAGGCGAAGCTAGAGCCGCGGCTAAGCCCCGCATTCGCAAACACGATGTCGATGCCGCCGCTCTCGGCGACCACCTCATCGATGGCGCTTCGAATCTCAGCGTCGTCGCGCACGTCTGCCACGCGCGAGCGCACATCCCAGCCGTTCGCCGCCATCGTCTCGCGCACGGCTTCGAGGCCCGCTTTGTCGACGTCGACGAGCGTGACCTGCGCGCCCGCCTCCGCTAGCACCTCGGCGATCGCGAGCCCGATGCCACTCCCGGCGCCGGTCACCAACGCCTTTTTCCCACGCACTGAGAAGAGTCGGTCCGCTACACCCTCGGATTCAGCCATACCTAACCTCGACTTCCTCTACTTCACGGCATCGCTGCCTACCGGCTGCGCTGTAAGTTGTCCTGTCGCTGACTACCTCTCGGCGCGATCCACCCGGTTGGCTTTCCGCGCCTACATCGCTTGGGAGAGGGCGAGCGCTCCGCCATCTTGGACGAACACCGAACCCGTTATGAAGCTCGAGGCACCAGAGGCAAGAAAAAGCGCCAGGCCCCACATCTCAGAGGTCTCGCCCATACGTCCGAGTGGCACGGTTGCAGCCCAGCGGGCAACGTTCTCCGGCGAACGACCTTGCGCGCCACCGATGTTCGTCTTGTGCGGTCCAGGGGCGATCGCGTTGACGCGTATGTCGTAGCGGGCAAGGTCGAGGGCCGCCTGCTTGACGACGTTGATGATTCCCGCCTTCGCGGCGACGTAGCTGTAGCCGGCGTAGAGGTCGGGACGGAACCCGGCATTCGACGCCGTGACGATTATCCGGCCGGAGCGCTGTGGACGCATCACCCTTGCCGCGGCCTGCATCGTATTGAACGCTCCCTGCAGGTTTAATTCGATTCCTGCCTTGAAGGCGCTTGGGGGCAGACGGTCAACCGTCGAGTCTTCGGGAGCCACTCGGGACGCAGGTGACCCACCACCGGCGTTCGCAAAAACGACGTCGATGCCTCCCTGCTCGCGTGCAACCTGAGCGATAACGCGATCGATCGCCGCCGCGTCGGTGATGTCGGCGATCTCGCCGTGCACGTCGAGCTCTTCTTTCTCGAGCATCTCGACCGCTTCTTCAAGGGCGATCTCGTTGACGTCGAGCATCGTGACCCGAGCCCCCATGCGAGCAAGCACCTCAGAGATCGCCTGACCGAAGCCATTTCCCGCGCCAGTTACAACGACGCGGACACCCTCGACGTCAAAGATGCTGGCCAGCAAGTCGAGATCAGCAGCCACGGGCCCTCCCTCCCGAGCACTGCGGCGAGCGCCGCGAGCTGCACGCTATCCCTGCGCCAAGATGCGTGCCAAGCCCCATTACCCGTTGCTGCACGATTGGCTCGCGATCCGGCTCGAAGCTTGACGCGCCCGGTTGGATCGGGTTCGACCAGAGCTGTGGCCGACGGGCCCAGCTCTGGTGAGCTCTACCGTTGCGGCTCGATCACCAGCTTGCACTCGGTGGTCGGGTGCTTTAGCGCGTCGAAGCGTCCGGGCAACTCGTCGAGACCGAATGTCGCGGTGAGAAGTGGACTCGGATCGATCGTCCCGTTTTTCAGCGAGGAGATCGTGAGGCGGTAGTCGTCCTCTCGGTAGAAAAGGACGAACTGGGTAGTGAGCTCTTTGACCATCGCCGGCATCGGCGTTATCTGGTCCGAACCGATGCACATTCCAACCACGGTCACGTGGCCGTCTGCGCGCGCGAGATTCAGCGCGTTCTCGATCATGCCAGGAACGCCGACGCACTCGATGACAGCGCGCGGAAGCTCACCGGTGATCTCCGCGTACTGCTCGGCGACATCCCCGTCGGCAGGATCGATTGTCGACGTCGCGCCTGCGGCGAGAGCTAAGGCCCTGCGGTTCGCCACGAGATCGGCGACGACGACCTCTCGGGCACCGAAGTGGTTCGCCCAAAGCGCCACCGACTGGCCGACCGGCCCCGCACCGATGATGAGGACCGGCTCCCCGACCTCAACGGGCGTCTTCTTCCAACCGTGTAGGCCGACCGCTAGCGGTTCGACCATCGCCCCGAAAGGGAGGCTGATCTCATCGGGAAGTGCGAAGGCCTGGCGCGACTTGATCGTCACGTACTCCGCGTACGCGCCGGGCAGGCCGCCGCCGGTGAGTTGCCACTTCGCACATCGAGACGGGCGTCCGCTCAGGCAGTCGAGGCATACCCCACAACCAAAGAGCGGGAAGGCAGCGATTCGATCGCCCTCCGCGAAGCCCGCCACCTCCTTGCCGAATCCTGCGACGACACCGGAGAACTCGTGCCCAAGGACGCTATCGCGCAGGTCCATGCTGTCGACCATATGCAGGTCCGAGCCACAGATGCCACACGCCTCGACGCGTACCAGCAGCTCGTCAGCCGCAGGTGACGGCTCGGAGACGTTCTCGATGACGAGTGACTCGCCCTTGCCTTTCGTGAACGCGGCTCGCACGCTTACCCCCACTCTCGCTGTGCTTGCCCCGGCGTAGTCAGCGGCGCGGGGCCATGTTCAACAAATGTCGCCTACTTCTCTTCGGCGAGCAGCTGGCGAAGCTGCTCGAGTACACCAGTGACCGTCAGCCCATAGTGCTCGATAAGGACCGCCGGCCACGAGACCGCAAGGTCCTCGTCGGGAAGCCCGAAGATCTTGAGCAGCGAAGGCGCACGATGACGTCCGAGAACCTCGGCGACTATCGTTCCGAGCCCGCCGATGACATTGTGCTCCTCGACCGTCAAGATTCGCCCGGTGTGCTCCGCGGCACGGAGAATCGCCTGCTCGTCAACGGGCTTGAGGTACGCGGCGTCGATGACCTCGACACTTACGCCTTCGCCAGCGAGAACCTCTGCGGCCCCAAGCGCAGCGACGACACCATTCCCGATCGCAATCACCGTCACATCGGATCCAGGGCGAACGGTCATGAACCGACCGCGCTCAATAACGGGAACGCTGTCGTATACCGACGCGTCCTCGGCGCCCGAGCTCATTCGAAAGTAGACCGGGCCAGGCAGGTCGATCGTCGACTCGACGAGCGACAAGAAGGCGTTGAAGTCACTCGGTGCAACCACGGTCATGTTCGTGATCGAACGAGCGATGGCGATGTCCTCGACCGTGTGGTGACTGGTGCCGAAGAAGCCCAAGGCGAGGCCGGTCCCTCGGGCGACGATCCGGACCGGAAGGTGGTTCGATGCCACGTCGGTTCGAATCTGCTCGGCACACTTGAGCATTCCAAAACACGACATCAGCATCGTGAACGGGATCAGTCCCTCGGCCGCGAGGCCGGCCGCGACCGACATCGTGTTCGTCTCCGCGATCCCAAGATCAAAAAAGTGCGTGGGATGGCGCTGCCGGAACTCCCCGGCGACTACACCCATGTCGGCCACCAGCACGGCGACATCACCGCGAACATCGTTTAGGCGCGAGAGCTCGGCTCCGATGTTGCGAGCCTGCGCAGCTCTTTTCACACTCTCTTCGGAGAAGATGTCCTCCATCTTCTCTTCGGTCGAAAGCTCGGTCATCGAATCCTCGATTCAATCTCGTCTCGTGCCTGCACGAGATCTGCACCCGTTAGCAACTTTCCGATGTGCCAGGCGTTCGGTGCCAGTTCCATCATCTTCACACCCTTGCCCTTCATTGTCCGGGCGATCACACACGTCGGGATCTTCGAGCTCGGCGAAGGGAGCTCGTCGAATGCAGCAACTACTTCTTCGATGTCGTTTCCGTTGATCTCAACGGTGTTCCATCCGAACGCGGAGAAGCGATCTGCGATCGGTTCGATGTTCATCGTCACCGAGGTCGAACCGTCACCACCGGCGTAGCCATTGGCATCCACGATCGCGACCAGGTTGCCGAGGCCGTAGTGGCTAGCTGCCATCGCTGCCTCCCAGACCTGTCCCTCTTGAATCTCTCCGTCACCGGTCAAGACGAACGTGCGGTAGTCACGCTCGTTCGCGCGACCAGCAAGAGCGATGCCGACGCCGACTGAGAGGTTGTGACCAAGTGACCCGGAGCTGAAATCGGTGCCTGGAGCGGTTCGCATGTTCGGGTGATCGGTGAGTGGACTGCCGAGTGTGCCGTAGCCGTCGAGCCATGCGACCGGGAAAAAGCCGAGATCGGCAAAGATCGGCCAGAGCCCGATAGCAGCGTGACCCTTGCCGAGCAGAAAACGATCTCGATCCACCCACTTCGGCTCTGAGTGGCGAAGTCGCATCGTGTGGTAATAAAGAACCGAATACAGCTCGGCCACAGAGAAGGTGCTCGAGTAGTGGCCTCCACCTGCCTGATCGATCAGATCAATCGTCCTAAGACGAATCCACTCCGCCCGGTTGCCGAGTTCCGCCGTCGTCGCTGAGCGGCCACGCTCGAGCACTGACCCGGCGGGCGTGGTCGCCTCCGTCATGATTCCTGAGTTCGTCATCGTCTCCTACCCCTCATCTACTCGGCCCTCACTTCGACCAGGTCTGTCGATTCCCCTTGGTACGCACCGGCTCGCGATGTACTGTCGGCGCTCCTCGCAGCCCGAATGCTCCCTCGGATCAGCCTAAAGAGCGTCCCTCCGGACCGGCTAGCGATATCGACGTCGCGCGAACAGTCGACGTCGAGAGCAGCTTGGCGGGCCACGTACGTGCGGCATCAACTGGGCAATCGATCACGAACGCGTCACGTAGTCGGTGCCGATGTGCCCGAGCTCGACGAAGCGCTGATACTGCTCGTCGGAGAAGCCCAACACCTCACGGTAGACATAGTCGTTGTCCTGCCCAAGCAGCGGCGCGACCCTTCGGTATGGCAGCGGCGTCTCGGACATGTGCCAGATCGGCGTCTTCAAGTATGCGTGCGTGCCCGCCGCGGGATGGGTCAAAGAGATCCAGTCCTCCCGGGCCCGCAAGTGCGGGTCGTTCGCCAACTGTGCCTGGTCGAGCACCGGAGCAGCCGCGATGCCAGCGCTCTGGAGCAGATGGAACGCCTCATAGGAGTCGCGTTGACTCGTCCACTCGGTGATCTCCTGGTCGAGCAGGTCGTGCTGGGCAAGACGCAGCTCTTTGGCAAAAAGCGGGTCGTCGACGTGCTCAGCGTGGCCGATCAGCACACAAAGCGCCCGGAACTCCTCCTCGGTGCCACACGAGAGGGCTACCCAGTAATCATCGCCGGCACAGCGGTAGGCGCCCTGCGGGACGCGCTCGGCGTCGCGGTTGCCCGTAGAACGACGGGAGCGGCCGTTCATCGAGTAGTCCATCATCGCCTGACTAAGCGTCTGGGCCACGCCCTCGGACTGGGCCATATCGATGTATTGACCCTCACCGGTTCCGTGACGATGGTGCAACGCGGCAAGCACCGCCATTGCTGCGGTTGCTCCCCCGCAGGCGTCAGAGAAGCCACCAACGGAGTTGACGAACTCCTCACCATCCGCGTATCCCCGTAGCAACAGATAGCCGACGACTGCCTCGATGTTCGCCCCGTAAGCCCGGTAGTCGCGATACGGCCCCGTCGCGCCGAACGCGGACATCGACATCATGATCAGCCGCGGGTTGTGCGCTACGAGCCTCGGATAGTCGACCTTTAACTTCTCGACGGTGCTCGGTGAGTTGTTCTCGATAAAGACGTCCGAGACCGAGATCAGCTTGTAGAAGGCTTCGAGCGCCTCCTCGCGACGCAGGTCCATCGTCACGCTCTTGGTGTTGCGGCCGACCGTGGTGAAGTTCGTGCTGACATTCCACGGCTTTGCGTCGGGATCAACGTCGGCGACGAGCTCGTGCATCGCCTTGGCGTCAGTCGCCGTCCGGGTGATCGTGTCCAGCCGCTGCAGCGACTCAACGCGGATGACCTCAGCACCGAGATCGCCGAGGAGCGCAGCAGCAAAGGGGCCCGCCCAGACCACGGTCAGATCCACGACGCGGATTCCTTCGAGCGGGAGGGCTGGCATCAGATGACCTCCTCGTCGCGCAGGCGCTTCAGCTCATCTTCGTCGTAGGCCAGTCTCGCGGCGAGCACCTCGGAGGTGTGCTCCCCGAGGAGGGGGGCCCTCCCTGGGCGCCATGGTGTGGCAGTCATGCGAACCGGCGCGCCCGGATAGCGAAGAGACCCTACATAGGGGTGATCCACCTCGACGAAGAAGCCACGCGCGGTGAGCTGTTGGTCGCGAAAGGTGTCTTCCATCACATTCCCCGCCCCGCAGATGTAGCCGAGGGACTGGGCGCGCTCCATGATCTCCTGCTTGCCGTGGCGCGACAACCACTCCAAGAAGATCTTCTCGAACTCGGCCTTTACCTGCGCGTCTGTTCGATTCTCGACGAAGTGGGGATCCTCGATCAGATCCGGGCGTTCGATCAGATTGCACACCGCTGGCCAGCTCTGCACCAAGGCGAACATCTGGACGTATCCGTCCGCACAGGGATAGGCACTCGCAGGCGTGATGTCTTGCCGATTGCCAGCTGAGCGTTGGCCCATGGTTCCGAGATACTGATAGGCGGCGGTGGACATCAACGCGCGGTCCTGATTCGTCGCCATGATCTGAAACAAGGAGAGGTCGACCTGTTGGCCGGTGCCGTGCCACTTCGAGCCCAGGTACGCGCCCATGACCGCCGTGGAACAGACCATCCCTGCGTAGATCTGCATCACCGTTAGGGCCAGCTTCACCGGTTCGCGATGCGGAAGGCCGGTGGTGGCCATCGTCCCGCCAAGTGCGTAGGCGGTGATCTCGCTCATCTTGTAGTCGCGATAGGGCCCACTTTGTCCGAAGTTGGAGATCGAGGCGACGACGAGCCGCGGATTCGCCCGGTGCAGCGTCTCGTAGTCCAAGCCGAGCGACGGCATCACCCGCGGAGCGAAACTCTCCACGAGCACGTCGGCATCGCCGATGAGCTGGAGCAGGATCTCGCGCCCTTCGGGATGCTTCAGATTGAGTGTGATGGAACGCTTGTTGGTATTCAGGTGCAAGAAGAGCCCAGAGCCCTCATCGTCGGGAGTGTCGTGAAAGAACGGACCGAGTTGCCGAGCAGAGTCACCGGCGCCTGGCCGCTCGACTTTTACGACGTCGGCCCCGTAGTCAGCCAAGAGCTTTGTCGCGAAAGGACCCACGATGCGATGCGTCAGATCAATCACACGCATGCCCTCGAGCGCTGACGACATCGACCCCCCTGCCTAAATCCCGGTTTCGCAGCGCATCGTACTGGTCGGGAGGATCGGCCGGTAGAGCCGCTTGAGAAGTGCGCGGCTCCCCCTGCTTCTCGCGTCGCTGGCGCAGACCGCGTCGACAATCCGACTCGAAGGCTTCGCCCCGAGGCGTGCGCACCGAGGTGTCGACGCGATCGCGAAATGCCGTCAATTCTCGGTTAAAAGGTGACACGAGTGCGTCGATATTAAAGGTGCCAACAAGTGGGTCGATAAGTAGGAGACAGAAGTGAGTCGCGCAAGTCTCGAAAACTTGAGCGTTTGCAGCAAAACAGTTCACGAATTGGCTATGTCGCGGAAACAGTGCGTTCATAGCGATTCGCGATGCTTTTCCTGACGGTGGAGCACCAGCTTCACGTTCGTGCCTGATCCGGAAAGAGGACATGCCTACCAAGCGAGTTACGAAGCCGAAGACTGCCGCGGTCGTCTTTGCGTTGCCTGCCGCAATCGATGCCGAGAAGGTGGCACTTTGTGGTGAGTTCAACGACTGGTCGACCGACGCCACCCTGCTCGAACGAGACGCCGACGGCGCATGGCACACGACGCTGGCACTTGAGCCCGGACACTCATATCGCTATCGGTACCTGATCAATGGCGAGCAGTGGGAGAACAGTTGGCAGGCTGACGCCTATGTACCGAACCCGCACGGCACCGAGGACTCTGTCGTCGTAGTCGCTGCGTAGCAGGCGCGAGCGAGAACTCCTCGCTCGTGGTGCATCGAGAATCAAACGAAGGACCAAGCGATCCGGGGCGAGACGCGAGGGCTTTCCGGCTTCAGACGTCGATAGACATGCTCGCGAGCGAGATGACCTCCTCAGCAGAGAAACCAGGTGCCACCCGCTCGATTCGAAAACGCCCGTCTTGTCGCCTGAGCACGCACAGATCAGTAACCACGATGTCGACGCAGCGTGCTCCAGTCAGCGGGAGCGTGCAACGTGTCACAAGCTTTGGATCACCGTTTCGCTCGCAGTGCGCCATTAAGACCATGACGGTCGCACCACCAGACACCAGGTCCATAGCTCCGCCGATCGCGCCACCAACCATCTGTGGCGAGCTCCAGTTCGCGACGCTCCCCTCCTCATCGACCTGAAAGGCGCCGAGCGCGACGACGTCAACGTGCCCGCCTCGGATCATCTCGAACGAGGTGACGCTGTCGAAGAACGACGCGCCTCGCTCTAGCGTCACGAACTGACTCCCTGCGTTGTAGTGCTGTTCATCGAAGTTCTCCGCCGTCGCGAGTGCTCCGTAGCCGAGCACCCCGTTCTCGGCATGGAGCGTGATGTCGCGTCCAGCGATGTAATCCGAGATGGCCGTCGGCATACCGAGGCCCAGATTCACAAACGCCGGCTCGGGCAGGAGACCTGCTGCTACCTCTGCGACCTCTGCGCGCGTCCACGCAGGTTTCCCGTTGTAAAGGCGCGGGGTCTCTACCTTCGCCTCTGCACCTGAGCGAGGAGGTACAACCTCGGGAAATTCGGTTCGGAGAACGACGCGATGGACGAAGATGCCAGGGAGTCCGACAACCTCGGGGTCCATCTCCCCTTCGATGATCTCGTCCACCTCGGCGATGACGACCCGCGAGCCCTTCGCGAAACTGACGTTGAAGTTCCGTCCGACCCCACGAAACTGCAGGTTGCCGAGGTGGTCGGCTCGCCATGCTCGAATCAGCGCGAAATCGGCATGCAACGCGGTCTCGAGCACATGGCGGACCCCGTCGAACTCGCGGATCTCCTTGCCCTCCGAAAGTGAGGTATCGACAGCGGTTCGCGTGAAGATTGCTCCGATACCAGCTCCACCGGCGCGCATCCGCTCGACAAGCGTGCCCTGGGGAACGAGCTCGACCTCGATCTCGCCGGATGCGATCTGCTCCTCTGCGGCGTTGGTGGCGAACCCTGCACGAGTGGTGAACGACACGATCAGACGGTTCACCTGATGGTTCTCGATCAATGACTGAACTCGATACGGTCCGTCGCCGAGAGAGTTCGCAATCACGCGTAGTTGTCGCGAGCCCTTCTCGCGAAGCGCCATGATCAGGCTCGCTGCAAAGCCGTGGCTGACGCCGAACCCGGACGCGACGATCGTCGAGCCGTCCTCGATGTCAGCGACCGCCTCAGCTGGTGACGCGACGATCTTGTTTACCGTCATAGCGGAACGACTGAATCAAGGCAGGCACTCCCGTCACCAGCGGTTCGACGTGTCATCTGGGACGAAAGCGAGGCAACGCCATCGCTCCCTCGGTCTTGTGGAACACGACCTCGACCTCCTGATCGACCTCCAACGCCATCGGATCGCAGTCGACGATGTTGGTGAGCATCCGCGGCCCTTCCGCGAGCTCTACATAGGCAAATACGTACGGTCCGGCCTCTGCGAACACGCCTGCCGGGCGACGAACAAGCGTAAAGGAGTAGATCCGACCGAGTCCAGACGCCTCCTCCCATGTCGTGTCCACGGAGTGACACGAGGGACAGATCGGCCTCGGATACCACATCGCCTCACCACAGGTATTACATCGGCGAAGCAGCAGCTTGCCTTCGGCCGTCGCTGCCCAGAACTCCTCGGTGTCGGTATTCACGACCGGCGTAGGCGCCGGCAACGACGGCTGTTCGACGATCTCGCTCACGCGTCCTCCCTCCCGAGTATCAGCGTCGCGGCGCCGCTTCGCATTCCGAGATTGCCGCCATTGCCCTGAGCCAACGCGATCTCGCAGTCGGGTACCTGGACCTTTGGGTGCGCCTCGCCGCGCAGTTGGCGAACAGCCTCGATGACTTTGGTCATCCCGCCCCGGTTCATCGGGTGGTTGTTGCAAAGACCACCGCCGTCGGTATTGAAGGGCAGCTTGCCGAACGGAGCCACAAGGGCCCCGTCAAGAACGAATCTGCCGCCTTCACCTTTCTCGCAAAAGCCGATGTCCTCAATTAGTTGGACGACCGTGATCGTGAAGCTGTCGTAGATCGACGCGTAGTCGATGTCGCCACGTCCGACACCCGCCTCTTCGAACGCGGCGGGCGCAGAGTAGACCGCTCCGGTGTGGGTGAGATCGATGCGGCCGCCGTTTGAGTGCTTTGGAGACTCGCCGTGGCCAAGGAGCTTGACGCTTTGGCGAGCGAGGGTTCGCGCGACCTCCGGCGAGACGACGACGAGCGCCCCGCCACCGTCGGTCACCACGCAACAGTCGTCCCGATGCAGCGGGTCGCACACCATCGGAGAGTCGAGCACTTCCTCGACGGTCAAGACCTTCTTCAAAAAGGCGTTCGGGTTGTACTGGGCGTGGATCGAGGCGGCGACCTTCACTTCGGCGAGCTGCTCGCTCGTAGTCCCGTACTCATACATGTGGCGACGAGCCGCGAGTGCGTAGCCCGATGCCGTAAGTGACGGCCCGAACACCTGCTCAAAGCTCGCCTCAGGTGGGCTCATATCGGTCCGCTCGGGTCCGGTACCGGTCCGCGGCTTGCCGCCGAGAGTTATGAGCGCCACTGAGCACTTACCCGCCGCGATCGCCGCGGCAGCGTGCCCGACGTGACAAAGCGGCGAGGCGCCGCCGCTGTCGGTCGAGTCCATAAAGGAGACCCGGAGCCCCATGTACTCCGCCATCGAGAAGGCGCCGGCTCCTGGTGCATCGGTCGCGCAGAAGTAACCGTCGACGTCCGCCAGACTAAGGCCGGCATCGGCGAGCGCTCCGAGCGCTACCTCTGCATGGATCTGCGAGACCGACTTGTCCGGTAGCACCCTGCCTGGGTGCTCGTAGACACCTGCGATGAATGCGGTGCCGTTGCTGCTCATGCTCGCTCCAATCGCGGAAAACGATCCAAATTGTTGGTGGGTGTCGTCGCCATGTGGTCAGGGCAGCCGGGTCAGTCGACGAAATGCCCGGTAGGTGCGCGGCGGATCGAAACGTCGGCCGTAGACGGTGTGCGACACCTCGCCCACATAGACATTGCCGACTGAGTCGACCGCCATCCCATGCGGCGCGATGAACTGGGTCGGCTCATCGCCGAGCGTCGCTTCGCCGAGTCGAGCCAGGTGCTCACCGGAGTGCGACAGCACATTCAGACGATGCCCAAGACCAGGGTGATCTGAGAGCTCGGCGTGATTGAGCATCTCACCGACGTAAAAGGTGCCGTCTCGCCCCATAGCGAGTGCTTGGGGCCGGTAGAGATAGTTCCAGACCTCTTGCAGCTTGCCCATCTTGTCGAAGATCTGCATGCGGTTGTTCTCTCGGTCTGTGACGAAGACGTTCTCATCGGCGTCGATGACCACATTGTGCGGGATCTGGAACTCCCCCGCGCCGACTCCGGCCTCCCCCCAGGACACGATGTGCTTGCCGTCGGCGCTGTAGCGGTGAACCCGCGCGTTCCCGTAGCCGTCGGTCACGTAGACGTCACCGCTCGTCGGTGACACCGCCATGTTTGTCGGGCGGTTAAAGGGTTTGCCACTCCACTTTTCTGCCGCGGAGTTCTCGTTCCCGATAACCATCACGAGCTTGCCTTCGCGGGTGTACTTCTTGATGCAGTGCTGGTCGTCGTTCACCGTGAAGATGAAATCGTCAGGGCTCGCGTGGATGCCGTGAGCTCGCTGGTTGAACTCCCCCTCGCCGAAGGAGCGCAGAAACGCGCCGTTTCGGTCGAAGACGATCACCGGGTGCGTCCCGCGATTGAGCACGTAGACGTTGTCGTCAGAGTCGACGGCGACGCCGGAGGCGTCGATGAAGCTCCACCCTTCAGGCAGCTGCGCCCAGTCTTGTAGTGACTCGTAGCGAAACGCGCCGGACTCGATTATTGCTGGCACCTGCCACCTCCCCCAATGTGGTTGCCGACATGCTAATCGGGCGCTCGAGAAGCGAGCGGGCCGAGTTTGGTCCATTTGGCGATGGCAACGACGCGACGCTCTCGCGATCTGAGCGACCGCTGGTCACCGGTTTCGAGCAAAGATCAACAGGAAGTAGCCGGTGGTCGAGGAGTTGTAGATGACCGGCTGGATGGTTGCAAGCTCCCAGCCCTCGGCGTCGTAGGCATCGAGCGTGGACTGGATGTCGGCTGCCACAACGTCTGGCTGTCGTCCAGTAGCGCGGACCTCGATGACCTTGTGCTCAGCCACGAGCTCCTACTCCCCCACCTGGACGTTCCGGCCAGCTCAAGCGCCGATGCGGCTTCCGGCCGTGCAGATGGACCTGCCTACCAGTTGGTATCGGTCAGGCCCTTCGTAGCGTCTCGCCACGGCAGGCCCTTGGCGAGGATCGTCTCTCCAGCTCGGACGTCGCGGTAGGTGTCAGGTCGTGTTCCACGAAGCGGACGACCCGCCGCGGCGTCGTCCATCGCCTCCGCCAACAGCTGGCGAGCAGTACTGATCGCCTTGTCAGTCGAGCCGAGCGCCTCAAGTGACCGGTCGACGATGGCGCCCATGCCTTCTTGAATCGCGAAGTCCTGCGTGTTGATCCCCGCTATGCCGGTGTAGGTCTTGGTTCGCTGAACCTCGCGATCAACCAGGTAGTTGTTGGCGCCGTTTGCTTTCAACCAGTAACTGTCGGGGAGATAGTCCTCAGGATGGCGCCCGTTGACCTTCTCGAAACGAAGGAAGTCGTCGTGGGAGATCGGCGTTACCTGCGTCGACGCGTAGTGGACATTGATAACCATCACCGAGTGGTCGTCGATCGGCACCCATACATGGCCATCGAGCGTCGGAACCTTGGCCGGGTTACCTTCTCCGTCCACGAGGTTCGCCCGCATCTGCTGGTTCGGCATGACGAACTGGTAGATGCGGACATAGCTCTGCTCGTCGGAGATGTTCCGGATGCTGCCGTAGCGAAAGCCATACTCCTCGATGTCGACCTCGAGGGTCGGATGCGGATCCCTGCTGCGTAGCAGTCGCGGATTTTGCAGATCGTTGTTGTGCGCGAACGAAGAGTGCGCGGTGTCGATTCCGCCCTCGATCGCCTGGAGGAAGTTGCAGCTCTCATTCGTCTTCGAGACCCCGAGATGGGTCGACGGGATTCTTAGCCACTCGAACTCAGGTGGCGGCGGCATCTGTGGGGTCGGACCCATGTAGGTCCAGATAACACCACCTGCCTCGAACACCGGATACGCCTTGATCGATGCGCGCGTGCGGATCTTCGAATACGGCGGCTCCGAAGGCGTGTCGACGCAGTTGCCGAGCGTGTCGAACTTCCACCCGTGGTACACGCAGCGCAGCCCACACTCTTCGTTTCGTCCAAAGAACAGCGGCGCACGGCGGTGCGCGCAGAACGCGTCGATCAAGCCAACCTCGCCGGACGAGTCCCGAAACGCGACGAGATCCTCGCCGAGAAGGCGGACCCTCGCGGGCGGACAGTCCGGCTCTGGTATTTCCTCGCTCAAGCACGCAGGTATCCAGTACCGGCGGAAAACCTCTCCCATCGGTGTGCCTGGGCCGACATGGGTCAGCCGCTCGTTGACCTCTTTGGTGATGAACATGGCGTCTCCCCTCATCGACCCAGTCAGCGAGACGAGGTATTGGCCGGACTCGCCCATGCTAGGTCAGGCGATATGCGCGACTACTCGGCTCGCGGCGTCCCGGAGTCAACGAGACGGCGATTGCTAGCGTGAGCTCGGCGGAGCAGGACCGATCGAAGGATGTGCGTTGGCCGAACCAGTTCTCGCGATGGTCCAAACCGGTCAGTGGCAGCTCGACGCCCGAGAGCTTGCAATGCCCGAGGTCCCCGACGATGGCGCGATTTTGCGCGTGGAGGTCGTCGGTGTCTGCGGCAGCGACGTCGGCCAGTTGTCACGCATACCTGCGTCGCCGCGCATCCCAGGTCACGAGAACGTCGGACGCATCGCCGCGATCGGAAAGAGTGCGAGGCATCTCTGGGGCCTTGACGAGGGAGATCTGATCGCGCTCGAGGAGTACCTGGTCTGTCACCACTGCGAGTGGTGCCACATCGGTGAGTACCGGCACTGCTGGCGCACCGACACGCACAACAACCCAGATCCCCTCCGCTACGGCTCGACGTCGCTCAATCTCGCTCCTGGGCTCTGGGGCGGCTATAGCCAGTACCTCTATATGCCAGCCGAGGCCGTCTGGCACCGAGTCGCAGACGGGGCGTCAGCGATCGAGGCCTCGCTGCACATCGCGCTCGCCAATGGCGTCCAGTGGAGTGTTATCGAGGGCGGACTTCGCGCTGGGCAGTCGATCTTCATCCAAGGTCCCGGACAGACGGGCGCTGCCTGTGTCGTCGCTGCGAAATCCGTCGGTGCAGGTCCGATCATCGTGAGCGGTCTGGCAAGTGATGCCGATCGATTGGCGACGTGCCTCGCGCTCGGGGCCGACTTCGTGATCGACGCGAGCGCCACCGATGTCCGAGAGGCGGTTCTGACGCTGACGAGCGGTCGTGGCGTCGACCTCGTCGTCGACACCACCGCACGAGCAGGGAGCGAGCCGACGCTGATCGCGATCGATGTGCTTCGCACCCGCGGCGGCACGATGATCGTCCAGGGCGAGGCCAACTTCCCGGACTTTCCGATGACTCGTATCTCCGACAAGTTCATCACCATCAGGCCCGCCCGCGGTCACAGCTACGCGGCGGTAGAACGGGGACTCGAGCTCATCGCGTCGGACACAGTGGATCTCGATCTGATGCACACCCACAACTTTCCGCTCGCTGATGCGCTCCGTGCGGTGCGAGCGACCGAGGGGGAGCTCATCGACGGCGTCCGGGCGCTCCACTGCGCGATCCTGCCGTGGGAGTGAGCAGGCCTGCTATCGAGCCGCCTGACTCGGCTGGGCAACTGCTCCCCCGCGACCATGCTCGGTGGTTCGAACGAGCGCGAGCGATGGCGGGCACGACGCGAGGCGCGTCGGCGCCAGAAGATTCGGGCCTGCGATTGAGCTGCGAGACTGCAAATGGACGACCTGGGAGGCATGACGATGACCGCTGCAACGCCTGAAGACGTCCTGATCGCCGGAGGTGGCATCGGCGGACTGACGCTCGGTCTAGAGCTGCACCGACTAGGTGTGCCGTTTCGGATATTCGAATCACTGCCGCGCGTCACCCAGGCAGGCGTCGGCGTAACGGTGCTGCCCCACGCGACGCGAATCCTTGACGACCTCGGCCTTTTGGCCGAGCTCCGCGCTCGCTGCGTGGTGACCGCCGAGTCGGTCTTCTACAACCGGTTCGGCCAGTTCATCTACGCCGAACCTGCCGGCGAGCGAGGTGGCCTACGGTGGCCACAGCTCTCCATCCATCGCGCCGACCTCTACGACGTCTTGCTCTCGGCTCTGCTCGAACGCGTTGAGGCAGACCGCGTGGTGTTCGGGGCACGCTTCGACGATTACTCCGAGGACGATACGTGCGTCCGAGCAACGTTCACCCCTACCGGCAACGACGGCGACGACATGGGCACAAAGCCCTTCGTCGTCGAGGGCGCAGTGTTGATCGGAGCCGACGGCATCCACTCGAGACTTCGCAAACTGCTCTATCCAGACGAAGGTGAACCGCTCTACCAGGGGCTGAACATGTGGCGCGGCGTCACGCGATGGCCGCCGTTCCTCACCGGCGCGAGCATGCTCCGCGTCGGGTGGTACCCGACGGGGAAGCTCACGATCTATCCCTGTCGGCCGACCGACCAAGACGGCAATCAGCTGATGAACTGGATCGCTGCGGTGGAGACCCCTCGGTACCTCGACCGGGACTGGGGTCGACAGGGCCGCCTCGAGGACTTCATCGACATCTTCGCGGAGTGGCACTTCGACTTCTTGGACGTACCGGCCGTCTTCGAAGCAGCCGACGCGATCCTCGAGTATCCGATGGTCGACCAGGACCCGCTCGATCAATGGACGTTTGGGCGCGTCACCCTGCTCGGCGATGCCGCGCACCCGATGGTGCCGCGCGGATCAAACGGCGCCGGTCAAGCGATCGTAGACTGCCGAAGCCTCGCCGACGCCTTGGCAGGAGCCCGTGATCCAATGAAAGCACTGCTTGCCTATGAGGCGGAACGACGGCCAGCGACGACCAAGATCGTGTACACCAATCGCGCCAATCCGCCCGATACCATCTTGCGCGAGGTATGTGAACGGACGGGCGACCAGCCCTTCGTCGACCTCACCGACGTCATCTCCACAGAAGAGCTCGCGGCGCCATCTGAGGGCTACAAGGTGGTCACCGGTTACTCACGCTCGACACTCGGCTAAGCGGTACAGCGCGGCACTCGTCCGTACCTGCGAAATCGAGGCGACTGCGAGAGCTCGCTCTATCAGACGTCAAAGGGACGCACCCGGGAACTGCCGGGGGCCGTCGCTGAGGTTTACCCTTCGATGTGGAGGCCCCGGAGATCGGAGTAGACCCTCGAAGCCCGGAAGTCCGCGATTGATCCTTCGTAGGCGATCTCGCCGCTCACCATCGCCCAGACATACTGCGAGATCGAGATGAGCATGTCGATATCGTGCTCGACCAGGATCACGGTCCTGTCGGAACCGATCTGGGTCAACACGTCGGAAAGCACGCCGCGCTGCGCGGTGCTGAGTCCCGAGGCGGGCTCGTCGGCGAGAATTAGACGGGCGTCTCCAGAAAGTGCTCGTGCCAACTCCGTCAGGCGTTGACCCTCGAGCGTCAGGTCCCCGGCGTTTCGGTTGCTGATACTCGTAAGACCAAGCGATGCCAGAACCTCGGCTGCCCTCGCTCTCGCGGGGGCAATCTGTGGCCGAAAAATCGCTCCGACGATCGACTGGCTCTTGTTGACCAGCGCGCCAACCGCGACATTGTCGAGCACAGTCCGATCCATCGCCAGTCGAACCTGTTGCCAGGTTCGAGCAAGTCCCATTCGAGCGCGCAAGGCAGCCGGCTGCCCCGTGACGTCATCATCGCCAAGCCAGACAGTCCCGCCATCGGCGGGCGTCGCGCCCGCGAGCAGATCGAAGAGCGTCGACTTGCCCGCTCCGTTGAATCCACAAAGACCAAAGACGCCAGTAGATCGAACGTCGATAGAGACGGACCGAACCGCTTGCACGCCACCGTAGGCCTTCGACAGGTTCTCGCAACCGACCACCCTCGCGGACTCGGTCTCGAAAGCAGACGTCGTGCCGCTCATCACTCCGTCACCTCTTCGTACGGAGCAGGCGCGCCAGACTTCGGCGGTCTCAGTTTCGAATACCCGAAACGGTAGATGCGAGCGACCAGTGCGACGAATCCATTCGGTTCGATAAGCAAGATCACGACCAGCACGATCGCCTCGAAGGTCGCGAGATTCGTGCTCATGAAGTCTGAACTCGTCGAGAGGTACTCAACGAGAATCGCGCCGCCGATCACCGCCAGGACGTTTTTTCGGCCGGGCACGAACAGAATGATCAACAACGTGATCTGCGCCGACTCTGCAACTAGGAAGTAGGTCGCGTCACCTTGAGCGCTCGCAAGAACGATGCCGCCGAGCGTGGCCACCACCGAACCGAACACGAACACCTCGAGCCGCCGTTGGCGAAGGCTCGTGCCGAGGCCCGCAGCAAGCCGCTCGTCCTCGCTCATCGCCATCAGCTGAAGGCCGACGCCGGAACGCATCACGCGAAGCGCTGCGAAGGTGACGATCGCCAGAAACAACACTGCGATCACGCTTGTCTGGGTCATCGCGTTGTTGTAGTTCGAGATCGTGCCCCACAGCGGATTGATGTTGAGGATACCGGTGAAACTGCCGAAGTAGTTCGAGTTTCCAAGGTAGGTGCTGACGAATAGCGGGAGGAGCAATGTCGCCAGCGCGAGCGCCAACCCGGGTGCCCGCGTCACGATGCTCCCAATCACGAGCGAAGACACGAACCCGATCAACAGCACACAGACGACGGTCTCGGCCGTGTCGAAGTTGTATTTCGTCTCCAAAATCCCGGTGCCGTAGGCACCTACACCCATGAAGACCGTCTGGCTGAATGCCAGTTGCTTCGCGTACCCGAGCTGGACGACCATTCCGATGGCAACGATCGAATACGCGAGCGCAAAGCCGACGACGGTGCCGAAGTACTGGCCGTTCAACCCGACGACGAGCGCCGTACCCGCGACCGCGATGAACAGCGCCGTCGCGACGGGAACCGGGTCGCGTCGCGACGCCGCGGCGCTGCCGTAGACGAAGCGGTGTAATCGCGAGTGCGGGGCCTCCGCTGAATCGACGAGGCTGAGCGCCTCTTCGGGTGCAATCGTCATCTGCCTACCCCTACGCGAGTGCGCTTAGCCCGAGCACGCTCGGCCTGAAGATGATCACGGAAAACAGTGCTCCGTACAGGATGACGTCTCCGTTCGAGATGCTGACGTAGCCCTGAATCAAAGCCTCGGCGAGACCGATGAGAAGTCCGACGACGACCGCCTTGCCCGGTCGACGAAATCCGGCAAAACCAGCCGCCACGACGCCGAGCAGACTGATGGTGGGCCCGGTCTGGACGGTAAATCCAATTATCGGAGACTCAAGTACACCGAAAAGTGCCGCCAGCACGGCGGTCATGATGAAGATCCACCGGCGAAACTTGGCGCTGTCGATTCCAGCGATGCGCGCACCGATCAGGCTCTCGCCACACGCGCTCGCGGCCCGCCCCGAGACGGTGAAGCGGAGATAGAGCCACAAAGCAGTGCCACTAACTATCGCGAGGGCGATAACGAGGACGGCTGGACGCTCAATGTTGAAGTCCAATATGTGGAGTGCCTGACCCGACCAGAGCGTCGGTGCGGCACGCAGATCGGAGCCGAAGAGCAGGAGCGCCCCGCCCTCGATCGCCAACGAGAGTCCGAAAGTGTAGAAGAACACACTCACGATGCCGTGCTCGGAGCGACCCCGATCGAAGGCGAAATGCAGGACCAGTCGGTCAAAGATGTACGCAAGAAGTCCGACTCCGAAAAGGTCGAGCACGATGGCCCATCCGAGCGGGACGCCGTGCACTTGGATGAGTACCGCGGTGCCAAGTCCACCCAACATCGCGAAGTCACCGACAGCGAGGTTCAAGACGTTGCATACCCGAAACCAGATAGTGAGGCAGGCACCGAAAACGCCGTAGGTCGCGCCGGATGCGAGACCCGCCGCGATGAGGTTCATGAATTTGCTCATGGTTGCTGCTCTTTCGCGAACGTCGCCATGTCGGGAACGCTCATAACGCCCTTGAACATCTCTAGGGCTCGATCGGCAACCTCGAGCGCGTGGACCGGATTCTCCTCGACTAGGAGAATCGTCACCTTGGTAGCGGCCATCATCACCAGCCACTCATAGACACGCTTACTTACTGCCTCGGCAAGGCCGAGGCAGGGCTCGTCGAGCATAATTATCGCCGGTCGAGCGGCCATCGCCCGGGCGAGAGCAACCATCTGCTGCTGACCGCCCGACAACGTCGCCGCGCGCTGGTTCAACAACTCCGAGAGCTCTGGAAACACCTCGAGTACGTCAGCGACGTCCTCCCAGGCCTTCTCCGCGAAGAATCGGGAAGTCTTCACGTAGCTGCCAAGCAAGATGTTGTCACGGACGCTCAGGCCCGGATAAAGGTGTCGACGTTCGGGTACCAACACGAGACCTGCCGCGACTGCAGCCTTGGGATTTCGAGACGGCAGTGGAACCCCGTCGATGCGGACCTCCCCGCTTCGCTGTACCAGTCCGGCGAGGGAGTTGACGAGGCTGGACTTGCCGTGGCCGTTCGGGCCGATGATCGCAACGAAGTCGCCAGGCGCGAGGGAGAAGGAGGCCGAAGAGACCGCGATGAACTTTCCGTAGTGCACCGCTACGTTCTCGACTTCAAGTGCACCCGAGGTCAAGCTCATTAGTACCCCCAGAACGAAAAATGCTTAGCCCAGCCAGGTTCCCGCTACGCGGAGGGGTCGCGCAGCCGCGCGTACCGCCGGAAGAACAAGGAGTGGTAGCCCAGTGTGGCGCCGAACTCCGCCGGCGCCACACTGGCGTGAATCAACTGAATAACTCGTTGCTAGATCAGCTCAGCCATTATTCGGCGGCGTGTAGACCTTCTGGCCGTCGCCTGAGGTGATCGTCACCATCGACGTGATGATGTGGGCGATCGTGTCGTAGTGCTTGGCGTTGCGGTTCCAAAACAGCGCCTGACCGTCACCACCGGTGACGACGCTCTGCGTCCGGAGGGCCTTTTCGACCGCTGGGGAGTTGATTGTGCCCGCAGCCTTAACTGCCGCCTGCAGCTCAACACCAGCGTCCCAACCGATTCCACCAGCGTTGACGTCGTCGGCACTCCCGAGACCTGCCTCTTTCATCCCGGCGATGTAAGCCTTAGTGGCAGCGATCGCCTGGACGTTCAAACCGGTGGCAGGAAGCTTGATCGTCGAGTAGGGCCCACCGATGCTGTAGATGTTGTGCATGCCCGTCACTCCGCCAGCAGAGGAGATGAACGAGCTAGTGGTGCAGCCCGAGCACTCAGAGATCGGAATGTTCGGGTTCTGCGCACGGATCGCGTTCAGAACCGAGAAGGTCGGCTCACCAGGGATCAGGCCGAGCACGATGATCTGCGGGTTCGCCGCGAGCATCGACAACACCGCAGGCGTTGGGTCCGGCTCACCGGTCGGGATCGTCTGAGTGGATACGACCTTGCAGCCGTGTACCTTGCAGAGGCCCGTCGTGTAGGCGCCGTTCCCGAGTCCACCAGGAGAGTCGTCCTGGATAACCGCGACCCGCTTCAAATGCTGTGGGTCGATCAGGTACTGGAAGGTCGCCAGGTCATCGGCATAGAAGACATTGTCGACAGCGGGGAACGAGGTTTGATCGAGCTGGTTGTTCGGGATGCCCTGTCCGGCCCAGCCCGAGCCCATCGTCATCAAGAACATGTGCAGGTCGTCAGCTACGGGCACCGCCGTCGCCATCGTGGCGGTCTCTTCTGGTCCCCAGATCACGTTCGCGTGCACCTGGGAAACGCACTTGCGGACGAGGCTCGCCGCTAACGCCGGGTTCGTCTCGTCATCTTCCTTGACGAGTACGACCTTGTAGCCGTCTAGTCCTCCGGCCTTGTTGATATCCTTCGCCCACGCAGTGGCGCCGAGCTCGTCGTTATTGCCGAGGAAGGAGAAGCTTCCGGAGTTCGCGTCGACCTCACAGATGGTATAGGTGCCCTTGAAGTGCGGCGCCGCCGTCACGTGCGGAGCAGCAGCATGTGCCTCAGCGGCACCGCTTATCCCTACCGCAAGCATCGAAGCCGCGCACGCAACCACGGTCGCTGCTATTACGCCGCGACCGCGCCACGAGCGATTGCCCGTTGAACGCATTGAATCCCCCTTGTTAGAAGCCTCACGAACACCCACCGTGCCCGCGTGTACCGCGCCTTACAGAAACAACATTCCGCACAGAAACAACATTCCGCGCACCCTCGCGAAGCGCCTAATGAGGCTGCAACGAGAGTGACACGAAAGTTAGCTAGTGAATTCGAAAACGTCAATATAAATGCAAAAATTAAACTTGCGCGCACGGATTGCATCCAATCTTGCGATTGGATTGCATTCAATCCGCCGACACTCGCGTCCGATTCACTGCGGATTGGAAGCCATTCGCGGCGGTAATGCCTACGTGGCCAACGCTGTGAGGGTAGAAGTCACCTGGCCAGCCTCTTGGACCGCAGGGTCAATGTCGGTCCCGAGCAGCCGCCAGTCCTCATCAACCTCAAGAATCTTCTCGGCGGCACGAATTGTGGTGAATTCACCCTCGAACGCTGGCACATCTCCGCCAGCGGCGAGCGCGTTCACCGCGTCAATAAGAATCGTACGCATACGGATAATCGAGATATCGGTCGTACCGAGATGTTCCTGGCTGCGGTCATAGATCGCGCCCATCGACTCAGTGACCATCAGGTCCTGGCTGACGAAATCGCTGACGCCGCTGAACATGCTGCTCTTTTGCGCCGCACGATCAATGAGGTAGTGGTTCTCCTCGGTGTGGGTCCGGTTCACAACGCCGTTATCCCACAGCATCGGTGTGGTGTACGGAGCAGGAGCGAACAGGTTCTCCCCGCCGTACTTCTGCGGGTTCTGGTCGTCTTGTGTGACGAAGAAGTACCGCATACAGGTGAAGTCGTCGACGGGCACGAACATGCCGTGGCCCGTCGTGAAGGGGATGCTCGCCACGAGCGTGCTGTAAGGCACGATGTACGCGGTCACTCGAACGTGGGTGTTGCCGTTTGGCGTCTCAC
>DATCDR010000153.1:0-7355 GCA_036510575.1 Acidimicrobiales bacterium
CAAGCTCTGGATCAACTACCGAGAGGCTCGCGCCGGCATCGTTCACGAGAGGTTCCGAACGACCTCGACCATCCGGGCCGCTGCCTCGGTTGGATTCTGGGCGACGATCACGCCGGCTGCCTCGAGGGCTGCGATCTTGCCCTTCGCTGTGCCGACATTGCCCGAGACGATGGCACCCGCGTGGCCCATCTTCCTTCCCTCGGGCGCGGTGACGCCAGCGATGTAGGCGACGACCGGCTTGGTCATCTCACTCGCGATGAACTCAGCAGCGCGCTCTTCTTCGGCACCACCTATCTCACCGATCATGAGCACGGCGCGGGTCTCTGGATCCTTCTCGAAGGCCGCGAGGCAGTCGATGAAGTTCGTGCCAGGAACCGGATCGCCGCCGATGCCGACGCCGGTCGTCTGACCGATCCCCTGCTGGGTGAGCTCGTAGATGGCCTGGTAGAAGATGGTGCCGGATCGGGACACCAGTCCGACTGGACCGCCGGCAAGGGCGATGTCGCCGGAAGTGATGCCGATGTTGGCCTTGCCTGCGGAGATAAGTCCCGGGCAGTTCGGGCCGAGCAGCCGGGTGACCGGGAAGTCCCGCTGCAGCGTCGCGTAGACACGCGCCTCGTCCTGGGCAGGGATGAACTCGGTGATGCAAACGATGAACGGCACGCCTGCTGCTGCTGCCTCGAGGATCGCCGATGGCGCACCCGACGGTGGCACTGCGATGAACGAGGCGTCTGCCCCGGTTGCCGCCACCGCCTCCTTCACGGTCCCATAGACAGGGATGTCCTCGATGACCTCACCTGCGCGGCGCGGGTTTGTACCGGCAACCACCTGGGTCCCGTACGCGCGGTTGCGGAGCGCGTGGTAGAGCCCCTGGCCCGTCGGGCTCACGCCCTGTACGACGACTTTGGTCTTTTCGTTGATGAAGATGCTCACCTCTGCGCTCCTGCCATCTCGACGGCGGTCTTCGCGGCTTCGAGCATCGTGGGTTTCGTAACGACTTTCGACGACACGTGCGCGGCGAGGATCTCGAGGCCGAGGTCGGCGTTCGTACCCTCGAGGCGGATCACGATCGGCACGGTGATGTCGACACGATCAAGTGCCTGGACGATGCCGTTCGCTACCTCTTCACCACGGGTAATGCCACCGAAGATGTTGATGAAGATCGCTCGTACCTTCTCGTCGGTCGTGATCACTTCGAGCGCGTTCGCCATCTGATCGGCGTCTGCTCCGCCGCCGATGTCCAAGAAGTTGGCAGGTGAGCCGCCGACTTGTTGAACGACGTCACACGTCGACATCGCCAGGCCCGCGCCATTGGCGATGATGCCGATGTAGCCGTCGAGACCGACGTACTGCAGTCCTTTCTCCTTGGCCAGGCGCTCGCGGTAGTCGAGCTCGGAGAGATCGCGGTACTCGTCCCACTCAGGATGGCGAAAGGCCGCCGCGTCATCGAGCGTGACCTTCGCGTCGAGCGCATGCACCTTGCCGTCCGGCGTCAAGATGAGCGGGTTGATCTCGACGAGGTCTGCGTCGCCTTCGACGAAGCAGCGATAAAGCGAGACGAGCACCGCTGCGACGCCCTCTTGGGCCTCGACGTCGATCTCGGCCTCTGCGGCGAGCGCTCGGGCCTGCTCGATCGAGATCCCGTCGAGCGGGTTGATGTGCAGGCGGGCGATCGCTTCTGGGTGCTCATCTGCGACTTGCTCGATCTCGACGCCGCCCTCGGCTGAGAGCATGCAGAGGTGGCGTTTGGCGGCCCGGTCGAGCGTGAAGCTCGCGTAGTACTCCTTCGCGATGTCCGATGTCTTTTCCACCCAGACGCGACGGACTATGTGGCCTTTGATGTCGAGGCCGAGGATATTGGTGGCGTGCAGCACGGCTTGTTCATGGGTGAACGCCAGCTTGACGCCGCCTGCTTTTCCGCGGCCACCTACTTGGACCTGGGCCTTGATCGTGACCGGGTATCCGATCGAGTCGGCGGCGTCGACTGCCTCTTCAACGGTGTCGCAGATCGACCCGGTCGAGGTGGGGATGCCGAAGCGGGCGAAGTACTGCTTGCCTTGATATTCGTAGAGGTCCAAGTCGGACCGCCTCCTTGGTCTGGTCACGCGTCGTTACTGACACTAGACAACGGGGCCTTCGAGACCGAAATCAAGAATGACGCTCCGGTAGGATCGCTCCGATGTTGTCGGCGCCTCGCTCTACAACGGCGAGCCGCCGCCTATCAGGCGCTCTCCGGCTCGACAGCGCGACGATCGCCTATGTCGCGATCGCGCTACTCGCCTTTGCGATAGCGGCAGGGCTCGTCTTTTTCGAGCTCGGTACGACGACCGGCCTCTACGGGCTGACGCAGTTCGACGACGACGTCTACTTCGCAACGACACTCCATTTCGTGAACGGCTCCCTCCCCTACCGGGACTACGCGATGGTGCAGCCCCCAGGTATCGCCGTCGTGCTCGCCCCGATCGGGATACTCGGCCGCATCTTCGGGGCCCGTGACGGCCTCGCGATCGCCCGCATCTTCACCGGCGTTGTAGTCGGGCTGAACGCCGCCGGGGTCGTGATGCTGCTTCGCCGCTACGGCCTTTTGGCTGCGCTCTTTGGCGGCGTGTTGTTCGCCCTGTTCCCTCCCGCCTACAACGCCGACCACACCTTGATGCTCGAGCCCTATCTCGTCGCCTTCTGCCTGATCGCGATCGCGTTCGCATTCCCGAGAGGAGGCCAGGCAGGGACGTGGCGCCTCGTCGCCGCCGGGGCGAGCTTCGGCGTGGCCACCTCCATCAAGCTCTGGGGTGTCTTCCCGCTGATCGCGCTGCTCGTCGTGCTTGGCATCTCCGACATTCGAAGGGCGCTTCGCGTCCTCGGCGGGGCCGTAGCCAGCGCGGTCGCAGTATGCGGGGTGTTCTTCGCCGCCGCGCCGAGCGCGTTCATCCGCGACATCATCACCTCACAGCTCGCGAGGACAACCGCACATCCGACGCCCGTCCTTACCAGGCTGTGGTCGATCGTCGGTCTCAATCTCTCCGCGAAGTCGCTCGTCGTCCAGCAGCGCCAGACCTTGATCATCGTCGTCACCTGCGTGATCGGCGCCGCGCTGCTCCTCGGGTCGGTACTCCCCACCGCTTTTCGCCACGGCTCGGCCCTTGAGTCGTTCATCTTGCTAGCGGCCGCGGTCATCGTCGCATCGCTCTTCGTCCCGCCGGTGTATTACGCGCACTACTCCTACTTCAGCGCCCCATTCCTCGCTATCGCGCTCGGCATCGCAGCAAGCAGGGGCGTCGACTTCGTCCGTGATCGCACCACTCACCTAGCTGGAAGAGCAGCACCCGCGCTTCGCGTTGGACTCACGGCCGCAACGGTGCTCGCGCTAGGACTCGGGACGCTCATCACCGTCATCTCTGAGCATCGCTACGAGATCTACACGATGCATATCTTCGGGGATCCGGGCGCACGCATCATGGCGGCCATCCCGAAGGGAGCCTGCGTGGTCTCAGACGCAGAGGGCCTCTTGATATCTGGCGACCGCGCCCTTTCGAGCAGGGCTGACTGTCCAGTCGTCGTCGACTCGACCGGCACCTGGATCAGCTACGTCCCGTCGCATCCCCCTGCCGCGAGGGGTGTCGAGGTCTCGAGCCCCGCCCTCGTCGCCTACTGGGCAAACGTGTTCCACCACGTCGACTACATCGTGTTGTCGTCGGGCATCGCGTTCCGGATCCCGTGGACGCCGGCCCTTCGTGCCGAGGTGAAGGATCACTTCAGCGCGCTTCCTGGCTTCGCGCCCCTCATCTACAAGGCCGACAACCTCGCGCAGTGAGGTGGTCAGGCGCGCTTTAGTGGCGTCATCTGCAAGAGGAACTTCTTTTTGCCATGCCTCGGGAATGCGATGACCGCCTCGGCGCGCTCACCTTCCCCGGAGATCTCGACGATGTTGCCCTCGCCCCAGCGTGCGTGCACGATCTGATCACCGGGTGCAAGCCCAAGGTCCTCGGCGCCCGAGCTCTTAAGCGGGCTCTTCGTGAGCGCGAGCCTGCCTACCCGGTCCGAAAGGGACTCCGAGCGGGTCAAGGGAGCCACGAACGCGCCGCGCATGTTGTAGGGATCCGAGACGTCCTCGATCAGGGCGTCGGGGATCTCCTTTAAAAAGCGGCTGATGATCGCGTCACGCGTCTGCCCGTAGAGAGTGCGGACCCAGGTGTGGGTGATGTAGAGGCGCTCTCGCGCTCTCGTGATTCCGACGTAGCAAAGCCGCCGCTCCTCCTCGAGCTCGTCTGCGTCAGAGAGCGCCCGGTCGTGGGGGAAGATGCCCTCTTCGAGACCGGTGAGGAAGACGGCCTTGAACTCCAGTCCCTTCGCGGCGTGCAGCGTCATCAGCGAAACACGACCCCCCGAGTCATCGAGATCGTCGGTCGCGGCGACGAGCGCGATGGTCTCGAGCAACGTTGGCAGATCGTCGAAGTGTGACGTGACCTCGGTGAGCTCGCCGAGGTTCTCGATGCGGCCCTCGGCCTCGATTGCGACCGAGCCGCCTGCAGCGGCGTCAGCGGCGAGCTCGGCAAGGTATCCGGAGCGCTCGAGCAGCTCGGTCAAGATCAGCTGGGGTGGCTCGTTGCTGAGCGCAGCGAGATCGTCTCGAAGTGCGAGGAACGCCGTGATGCCGGCAAGCGCCTTGCCCGTTATCCCTGCCTGCTTCGCGTTGGCGAGCGCCGCGGAAAACGAGATCCCGTGCTCGCGCGCGAAGGTGGCGAGCTTCGCGGTGCTCGTGTCGCCCACACCACGACGCGGGACGTTCAACACGCGTCTGGTCGATACCTCGTCGTCAGGGTTGCCGATCATCCGGAGGTAGGCAAGGGCGTCGCGGATCTCGCGGCGGTCGTAAAAGCGCGTCCCGCCGATGACCTTGTAGGGGAGGCCACGGTCGGCGAAGGCCTGCTCGATCGCTCTGCTTTGGGCGTTGGTCCGGTAGAAGACGGCTATCTCGCCGAGCGCGATCCCCTGCTCGCGACGCAGCGTGGCTATCTCGTTCGCGACATAGGTTGCCTCGTCGCGCTGGTCACCGGCGCGGTAGCGCCGGATGGGCTCGCCGGTCCCGAGAGCGGACCAGAGCGCCTTTTCGTCGCGCAGCAAGTTGTTCCCGATCACCGCGTTCGCGGCGTCGAGGATCGTCTGGGTGGAGCGGTAGTTCTGGTCCAAGACGATCGTCGTCGCCTCTGGGAAGGCGAGCTCGAAGTCGAGGAGGTTTCGCACCTCGGCGCCTCTGAAGCGGTAGATCGACTGGTCGGAGTCGCCGACGACACAGACGTTCCTGTGCCGGGCGCTGATCATTGTCACGATCTCGTTCTGTGCCCGGTTGGTGTCTTGGTACTCGTCTACGAGCACGTGCAAGAAGCGCTGCTGGTAGCGCTCGAGCACCTCGTGGTCGCGTCGGAAGAGCCGAACCACCTCGGACAACAAGTCGTCGAAGTCCATCGCGTTGGCAGCTACGAGGCGCTGCTCGTACTCGGCGAAGATCTGGGCGATCCGCTCCTCGTAGATCGTGTAAGCACGCGCCCCGTAGTCCGCGGCGTCGAGGATCTCTGACTTGGCCTGACTGATCGCGCCAGCGACGGCACGGCTCGGAAAGCGCTTGCGGTCGATCCCGAGGTCGTCGATGACGTGATCGAGCAGTCGGCGCGAATCCGCATCGTCGTAGATGGAGAATCCCGAGCGGTACTTCGTGTGCTCGGCCTCCCGGCGGAGAATCCGGACACAGGCTGAGTGGAAGGTCGAGATCCACATCGACCTCGCCTGGTCACCGACAAGGTCGACAACCCGCTTTCGCATCTCATCGGCTGCCTTGTTGGTGAAGGTGATCGCGAGGATGCGGACCGGCGGCACGCCGTCGGCGAGGATCCTGGCGATCCGCCTTGTGAGGACGCGTGTCTTCCCGGACCCTGCGCCGGCGATAATCGCGAGCGGTCCATCGTCGTAGAGCACCGCCGCGCGCTGCGCCGGGTTGAGATCAGCCACCAGCTCGTCTCGCCGGGCAGCGATCTCGATTGCCTCAGGCGGCGCTTCGTAGTCGTCGAAGTTGGCGATCGGCTGCACGATGAAGATCGACGATGCCGTCCCAGTGGCACCCTCGGGCTCCTCGATAGGCCAGGCCTCTGCCTCGCTCACTCCCACTCAATCGTGCCGGGTGGCTTCGAGGTGATGTCGTAGGCCACCCGATTGATGCCCTTGACCTCGTTGATGATCCGAGAGGAGAGGCGCTCGAGGAGCTCGTAGGGCAGACGCGCCCAGTCCGCGGTCATAGCGTCCTCACTCGTGACAGCGCGGATGATGATCGGGTAGCCATAGGTGCGCTCGTCGCCCATCACCCCGACGGAGCGGATCGTCGGCAGCACCGCGAAGTACTGCCAGATAGCGCGGTCGAGTCCCGCCTTTTGGATTTCGTCGAGGACGATCGAATCGGCCTCCCTGAGTGTGTCGGCACGGTCCTTCGTCACCTCGCCGATGATCCGGACGCCGAGCCCTGGCCCTGGGAACGGCTGTCGCCAGACCATCTCGGGTGGCAGCCCGAGCTCCTCGCCGATCGCACGCACCTCGTCTTTGAAGAGCTGACGGAGTGGTTCGACGAGCTCGAACTCCATGTCGTCTGGGAGGCCACCTACGTTGTGGTGGGACTTGATCGTCGCCGCGTCACCACTCCCGGACTCGACGATGTCGGGGTATAGGGTGCCCTGGGCGAGGAAGGCGATATCGGCGAGGTCGCTCGAGACCTCTTCGAAGAGTCGGATGAACAGCTCGCCGATGATCTTCCGCTTGGCCTCGGGCTCGGTGACGCCGGCGAGAGCGGCGAAGAAGCGATCCCCTGCCTTCACGTGGACGAGGTCGACCTCGAACTGCTCTCGAAACGTCGCCTCGACCTGCTCCGCCTCGCCCGCACGCATGAGACCGGTGTCGACGAAGACACACGTGAGCTGGTCGCCGATCGCCCGGTGCACCAACGCTGCGGTCACCGAGGAGTCAACGCCACCGGAGAGCGCGCAAAGAACCCGCCGATCACCAACCTGTTCGCGGATCACCTCGGTGGCGAGCTCGATGACCGAGGACCTGGTCCAGGATTGCTTGGCTCCACAGACCCCGAGACAGAAGCGCTCTATGAGCTCCTGACCACCCGTCGTGTGCACCACCTCAGGGTGGAACTGCACGCCGTACAGCGCCCGGGCAGGGTCCTCGAGCGCCGCCACGGCCACCGCGGCGCTCGACGCGCTGACGGCGAAGCCCTTCGGGGCACGGACCATGGAGTCGGCGTGGCTCATCCACACGTCCATGCTCGTGCCGCTCTCGGCGAACAGGCGCGACGGACCCGAAACCGT
>DATCDR010000154.1:0-4935 GCA_036510575.1 Acidimicrobiales bacterium
CGCCGTTGCTCGCGACACTGACCTCGTGGCCGCGTGCTCGAAGGCCGACCCGGAGTACGCGACGGAGCGAGGGGTCGTCGTCGACGACGAGGACGCGTGCCATTACGCGCTCCTCTCGTGAACCTCGCGAGCGATCGGCAAGGTGAATGCGAACCGGGCGCCGCCGCCTGGTGGGTCTTCCACCCAAATCGTCTCGTCGTGGGCCTGTATGAACGCTTTCGCGATTGCCAAGCCGAGACCGGCTCGGCCGCCGGTGTCGAATCGTACGAACGTCTCGAAGACCGCTGTCCGCTCCGAGCGCGGAACACCCGACCCGTGGTCGGTCACCGTCACGACGACGTGATCCGAGCCCCTGCGTTCGGCAGCGATGACGATCAGTCCGTCTTCTGGACTGTGCCGGTGCGCGTTGTCGATGAGGTTGGAGAGCACCTGTTCGACCAGTACATGGTCGACGTCGACCAGCGGCAGCCCAGCTGGAATATCGACCTCGACACGACGGCCTTCCAGCATCGGCGCAATGTCGGTCGTGACGGCGGTGACCAGGTCGACCAGTGATGATGGGACGCGACGGACCTCGAGTACGCCGGTATGGATGCGCGTCATGTCCAGCAGATTGTTCACCAGCCTCGTCAACCGGTCTGTTTGGACATCGATTAGAAGATACAGCTCGTCAATGTCGTCTGGCCCGAGAGAAGAAGAGGGATCGAGCAGCGTCGAAGATGCAATTTTGATCGTGGCGAGTGGTGTCCGCAGGTCATGGGAGACGGCACCGAGCATGGCATCGCGCAACCGGTCGATCTCCTCGAGGAGCTCGACCCGGTGCACCCGCTCGCGCAGCTCTGCGCGTTCAAGGGCGAGTGCTAGGTGATTGGCTACCGTCGGCAGGAGTTCCCGACCGACAGGGTCGTCAGGTAAGCCGTGCAGGAGCATCAGCCCGATCGGTCTACCAGCGGCGGAGAGCGCGAGCGTTTGAATCGACGCGGTTGAGGTGCTGGTGCTCAACGCGACTGGCGGTCGTTCGCTTGGCGGAAGCGAGGTCATCTCGCCCTCGGCGAATGGCATCCCCGACGAGGCGATGACCTCGAGCCGACCCTCGACCGGCACGAGTAACGCCGCACCCTCGAGTCCGAAGGTTTGGCACATCTCGTGCACGATCGCGTCGCCAAGCTCGGGAATCGACTTATCACCGAGCAGCACCTCGGACATCTCGAAGAGATGTCGCGCGTTGCCTTCCCTGGTCTGCGCGGCAGCTCGAGCCTCTTCTAGGCGAACCACGACCTCGGTGACGAGGAGCATGGTGATGACATAAGCCACGAGCGCGGCCCGGTGTTGAGCTTGACCGACCGCGAGCGTCCAGTACGGAGGTATGAAGACGAGGTTGTAGACGAGAAAGCCTCCGACCATGCTGATGAGGCCAGCAGGCCTGCCGCCTATGACCACGCCCGCGACGACTGGAATGACGAAGATCAGCGCGATCGTGGCGAGGCTCAGGTGCGCACGGAGGGGCAGCATGACGCCACCGAGGGCGAGCGCGGCGAGGACTCCGACCACTGCGCCGGTGACCTTCGTTCTCATCTCGGCATTCTCGTCCCCCTGCTGCCCATCTGGCGCACCTGGCCCGGTCGTTTAGGAACTATTTAGCGGAACCAATATCTGTTTAGTATCTGTTTAGCGAGGTCAGCCGCAGACTACGACGCATGGATGATTTTCTTGCTGTCGTCGGGATCGTGGCCTTCATGGTCATCTTCCTTGGGTTCATCTGGGCGCTGGAGCGGGTATGACCACCGTTCAGGCCATCCTTCTTGCGCTCTCGGTCGTGGTCTTCGTTTATCTCGGGATCGCGATGTTCAAACCGGAGTGGTTCTAGGTGGGCTACTTCTGGACGATCGTCACGCTGGCGGTCGCGCTCGGGCTCGCATGGCGCTATCTCGGTTCGTACATGGCGGCGGTCTTTGACGGCCGCGTGCACTGGCTCGGGTGGGTGGAGCGGCCCATCTACCGCGCGCTGGGGACGAGCCCGGATCACGAGCAGACCTGGAAGCGCTACGCCGGCTCGCTCATCATCTTCTCGGCGGTCTCGATGGGCGTCACGTACCTCATCTTGCGGATACAGGGCTCGCTGCCGCTGAATCCTCAGCACCTGGGTGCCGTCCCGCCTGCGCTCAGCCTCAACACCGCCGCGTCGTTCATGACGAACACGAACTGGCAGAACTACGGCGGCGAGGAGACGATGTCGTACTTCTCCCAGATCGGGGCGCTCACCTTTCAGCAGTTCCTCTCGCCCGCCATAGGGATCGTCGCCGCGATCGCTCTGGTGCGTGGGTTCTCCCGGCGAAATGCGGCGACGATCGGGAACTTCTGGGTCGACACGACCCGGGCGATCCTCTACATCTTGTTGCCGATCGCGTTCCTCGCCGGGCTCATCTTCGTCGGGCAAGGTGCGGTCGAGACGATCGCTGGGACGGTCAGCATCCGCGACGCCCTAAACGGCGTGACCCAGACGATCGCCAGAGGTCCGATCGGATTCATGGAAGCGATCAAGCAGCTCGGCAATAACGGCGGCGGGTTCTTGGACCAGAACTCGTCGACAACGTTCGAGAACCCGACGGCGTTGACCAACTGGCTCTCGATCTTGTTGCTCTTGGCGATACCTTTCGCGCTCACTTACACCTTCGGCAAGATGGTGCACAGCGTTCGGCACGGGGCCACACTCCTTGTCGCGATGCTGTTGCTCTTCGGTACGTGGGTCGCCTTCACGAGCTACGCCGAACATCAAGGCAACCCCGCGGTGGCTGCTGCCGGCATCACGAGTCAGCCGACCGGGAACATGGAGGGCAAAGAGGTCCGATTCGGTGACACCACGACGGCACTGTTCGGCGTGTCCTCGACGATGACCTCGACCGGCTCCGCGGACGCCTCATACGACTCGTTCACCCCGGTCGGCGGCCTCGGCCTCCTTACCGGAATGATGCTCGGGGAGGTGACGCCCGGCGGTTCGGGCAGTGGGCTCTACACGATCCTCATCTACGCCATCATCGCCGTGTTCATCGGCGGGCTGATGATCGGAAGAACACCTGAGTTCCTGGGTAAAAAGATCCAGGCAACAGAGGTCAAACTCGCGGGCCTCGGCTCGCTCGTGATGCCCCTCGTCGTGTTGGTCGTGACCGGAATCGCCGTCTCGGTCGCTGCAGGTCGAGCAGGTCCGTTGAATCACGGCCCCCACGGGTTCACCGAGATCCTCTACGCGCTCACTTCGCAAGGAAACAACAACGGCTCGGCGTTCGGGGGGCTTAGCGGCAACACGAGCTTCTACAACATCGTGGGAGCGATCGACATGCTGATCGGGCGCTTTGGAATCCTGATTCCAGGTATCGCTCTCGGTGGGGTGCTGGCCGCCAAGGGTGTCGTACCTGCCTCGCTTGGGACGTTTCGCACGGACAACGCGATGTTCGTCGGACTGCTCGTTGGCGTGATTGTGATCATCGGCGGGCTGACGTTCTTCCCCGCTATCTCGCTCGGCCCGATCGTCGAGCAGCTCAGTCACGGACAGTTCTTCTAATGGAAAGTGGCGCAATGGAAAATCAAGTGGTGTCGGGCGCGACGGCAACCCTGAGTCCGCCGTCACCGTCTGCGCACGGTGTAGCCGAGGCTCGAGGGCTGTTCGACAAGGAGATCCTCGTTCAGGCGCTCGGCGGAGCCTTCCGCAAGCTTGACCCGCGGGTTCAAGTAAAGAACCCGGTGATGTTCGTGGTGTTGGTCGGGACCGTCATAACGCTGATCGAGGCGATCGCGCACCCAGGCCTATTCGATTGGTCGATCACGGTGTGGCTCCTCCTCACCGTCATGTTCGCCAACTTCGCTGAGGCAATGGCCGAGGGCCGTGGCAAGGCGCAAGCAGACACGCTTCGTCGCATGCGTTCAGAGACCGAGGCGAGGCGACTGAACGCGGATGGCACAGAGAGCCGAGTCGCCGCAGTCGACCTCGTGAAGGGTGACCGGGTCGTCTGTGAGGCCGGCGATTTGATCCCGTCCGACGGCGAGATCGTCGAAGGAATCGCCTCAGTCGACGAATCGGCGATCACCGGGGAGTCGGCACCGGTGATCCGTGAGTCCGGGGGTGACCGTTCCGCGGTCACCGGCGGGACCAAGGTCCTCTCGGATCGCATCGTGGTGCAGATCACCGCGGAGCGTGGCCACACGTTCTTGGACCGGATGATCACGCTGGTGGAAGGTGCCAACCGTCAAAAGACTCCGAATGAGATCGCGCTCACGATCCTGCTCGCCGTCTTGACGATCGTCTTCCTTCCCGTCGTCGTCGTGTTGCAGCCCTTCGGTCACTACGCCGGGGCGACCGTGTCGGTCGTCATTCTTGTGGCCCTTCTCGTGTGTCTGATCCCCACCACGATCGGAGCGCTGCTCTCCGCGATCGGCATTGCCGGAATGGACCGACTCGTGCAGCGAAACGTCCTTGCGATGAGCGGAAGGGCGGTCGAAGCAGCGGGTGACGTCCAGACACTGCTTCTCGACAAGACCGGGACCATCACGCTCGGCAATCGAATGGCATCGGCGTTCGTGCCCGCGGCGGGTCACACCGAAGAGGAACTCGCCGAAGCCGCGCAGCTGGCCTCACTGGCCGACGAGACCCCGGAGGGCCGCTCGATCGTTGTACTCGCAAAGGACCGATTCAACATCCGCGAACGTGATCTCGGCACGACACGGCAGTTCATCCCGTTCTCGGCGACAACGCGGATGTCCGGAGTCGACTTCGACGGCCGCCAGATCCGAAAAGGAGCCGCTGAGTCGGTTCGTCGTTGGTCCGCCGAATTGGGTGGTTCAGTCCCCACCGGGCTCGACCAGATCGTCGAGCAGATCTCGCGCGCTGGCTCTACTCCGCTCGTAGTCGCTGAAGGCTCGACGATCCTCGGTGTGATCGAG
>DATCDR010000155.1:0-3374 GCA_036510575.1 Acidimicrobiales bacterium
TGACCGCTGCCGACCACTGTTCGCGATGCTTCCGCGTCAGTTTCGCGTCAGATCACAAGGGCCGTATTGACGGTAAGCAACGCGTTGCTGGGATAGCGGTGACCTCCGATCCTCGCCGTCGATGTGATGCTGCGCACTGCGCCAACTCCAGCTGACCGACATAACGGTTTGAGACACCGCCTTCAGCAGGTGCCGCGCGGTTCACCTCCAGGTGGGCCCAGCTCATTTCCGCTCGCCGAACGAGGAATCTACGGAGTGCTCCAGAAGTCCGTCGCCCGCGCCACGGCTTCCTCCCTTGACATCGCGCGCACCTCGTCCTCGGAAAGTCCCACCGAGTGGATGAGTAGGTGCACGAGGTTTGCCGGGATGGATTCCGTCTTGGGCTCAGAGGCTGACCGGACCGGAAGGATTCCTTGAGCCACGCAGGCCCAGAACTCGTCAGGCGTCACGCTGAGCTGCTCCCGGAGGATGTGGGCCCAGATGCTCGCGCCGTAAGTTTGGCTGCCGGGCGGGTACGAGATCCGCGTTCGGAGGATCCGTCCGTCCGAGAGGGGGAGCTCGAAGGTCTGATGATGCGATCGAGATCCGCTCCCAGACCGGACCTCGCTCCAGCCCTCGAGTTCGTAAAAGCGGAGGTGATCGGCACGTGTTACAGCGGGATGCCTAGCCACGTCGCGCTCCGCAGCTGTGCTCAGCGCGCCGTCTGCGCTCCGGCGATCCAGGTGCGGAGCTCGTCATCGTCACTGAGATAGACGAATTGAACAACTCCCCAGTTGTTCGCGTGATTCGGAGCGTGCCGCAGTCGCGTCGCCCAGTCCTCGGCGTACTCACGGAGGGCCTCGACCATCTCCTCGACGGCGTCGTCGAACGCCTCGGCGTCCGCGGCGATGGGCAGACCGGGAATGAACAGCGACCATCCGCCGGCCTCGCTGACGGCTTCGGCAGGCGGCAACAGCTGCTCAAGTGCGTATCGAAGTCGCGCCAGATCGACGATCGCCGCGTCGTCACGTCCGTCTCGTCTGACGATGGTGCTGCGTCCATCGGTTGCAGCATCCAGTACCTCCTTAAAGCGATTGCGCGCGTCGGTCGCGCTGAGAACGTTCATGGCGGTGGCCTCCTTGGGTAAGCGGTAGGGACAGAAGACCGATCGTGAGGCGGTCTTCTCGTGGCAGGTCCAATCAGGGCGGCCGGCTGGTCATGGTGCCAAAGGTCGAAGTCATGTACATCACGTACAGAGTGTACAGCTTCCGAGACGAATGACCAATCAGCGGTGCGAGCTGCGTCGCCTGGACGCGAGCACGCCGGTCACTCGAGGACAATCACGGTGAATTTCGGATATCTCCGCCGAATGTCGGCGGGCTCAGAGTGCTCGCGACGTCCTGCCCGCGTTGGCTAGCCTCGCCACTACGAGCCGCTTGCAGAGGCGGTTGAGCTGCAAAGAGACGCGGCAGCCAAGATCGGCGCGGCGCTCTTCGGCTGAGCGGCGGAAGCCCATTCCTAGTGCGTGAGGTTGGCTGAAACCAGCGATACGAACGTGCTCTGCGTAAGGCCTGTTTCGCTGATCACGAGGTCCTGCATGGTGCCGCCGGTACCTGGAACTTCGATTAGCAATGACAGCGCATTCGGCGCAGCTGATGAGCTTCCCGGCGAAGGTAACGGCGGCGTTTGTCCGTTATTGCCCACGATGATGATCCGGCCCGGGTTACCTGTCCCCGTTTCCAGAGCTGGTCCCGAGCTGAGCCACGCTTGCAGCCCGTCGATCGTCTCCGGAGTCGAGTTCGGCTTGAGGTTTGGATCGGCGATACCGGGGGTCGGGACGTAAGTCGGCGAGAGCACCATCGAGATACATGCTCCAGACACTGAGGCGGCGGTAGCGATGTTGCTCTGATCGACTGCCGGGATGTGGATCGGCGAGGAATCTCCCGTCGGAGCTGAGATGCCGACCACGGCAACCAAGCCGCAGTTCGTGCTCGTCGCGGCAGTGAGGTGGAATTGGGTCGAGAGGCGAAGCGAATAGGAGTCGAGTTTCAAGATCGGAGATGCCGAGGCGCCGCCGCCAAGCGAGAGCGAGAGCGACGCAGCTGCAGCCGCAACGATCGCCGCGGCAGCGATAGCAAGGTATCGCCCTCGGCGCGAATGTCCGTTCCGGATCGAGACAGCGACGCTCGCGCGCGTCAGCCTCCGCTCTCGCCGAGGGGAAGACGCGCCCACGACCGCTGGCGCTATTGACTCGGCCGAGATCGCGTCGGTGAGCTTCCGGCGCTGGCGAGCCCGCTCAATGTCGCTTGTCGCCTCGACAACCGGCGCCAGTAGGCGGATGTGATCGATCACGTCGTTGGTCATACCGATCCTCCTTGAGAACTCTTTGGACAATCGAAGGTAATAAGGGAGAGCCCGAGGTGATCGTGGAGATGTTGACGAACTCGACTGATGCGAGAGCGCACCGTGCCGACCGGAATCGACAGCGCCTCAGCGACCTGCGCATACGAGAGGCCTTCCCACGCGAACAGCAACACGGTCTCGACATCCTCAGTTGGTTGGAGCTCCAACGCCGCAGCCACCGCAAAAAGGTCATGCTCTGCGTCGATCGACGCCGCAACGTGCGTGTCGAGTTCTTCCTTGTCGTCTTCTTCTTGCCGTAGCCATCGGTCGTAAGCAAGACCCTGCCGTCCCACACTTCGCAGGGCCTCGCGAACGAGGTTATTGGCGATGCCGAAGAGCCAAGGCCGAGCATCGTCGTGCGAAGGGAGGAATCGCAGACGATTCTCAAACGCCCACCGAAAGACGTCGCCGGCAACGTCCTCGCCACGAGCGCGACCAAGGCGACGAACACAGAAACGGACGATCACGTCAAAGTGGCGATCGAAGATCGCCCCGAACAGCTCCGGCTCATGCCCAGATCGCTCGATTAACTCTGCATCGTTCATTGTTATCAATAGTTATTGGCCGCAGCATCCACGTCGGTTCGCGGAGGAAGGTCGTAGTCGCCACCCGCTCGATTGTCCTATTCGGAGGACGATTCGATTCCCGCCACCTCCACAACCGAGAAAGTACCATCTATCAGCCATTATGCTGTTCCCAGGGTGCCCCGCGACGCGGTCATGACGCGTCGCGACGCGAGCACGCCGGCCACTCGAGGACTATCACGGCGAATTTCGGAACTCTCCGGCGAATAAGCGTCGGCGAATTCAGAGTCCGCAGGGACATCCTCGCCAAGGCCTTGACAGCCGCCCACGAGACGCTCTCTGCTAGGGATCCCCAGGACTCGCGGACCTAACCCGGATCATTCATCCGACTCCCGACTACGTCGGTTGAAAGCTTGAGTTCCTGTCTGCCTGTGACGACCGGGATGTGCCCGAACCGTGGGCGTGAAG
>DATCDR010000156.1:0-6511 GCA_036510575.1 Acidimicrobiales bacterium
ATGGATGTGCTCTTGGACGTCGCCGAAGTCCACGAAGCACAGGGTTTCTCGATCGAGACGGCTCCGGCCACGGAGGTTCCAGCGGAGCTAAAGCAACTTGTCATTGCGCTCATCGACGAAGAGCTCCGGGAGCTCAGCTTGGCGGTCGCCGCCGATGACCTGGTCGAGATAGCGGACGCGCTAGCCGATCTGCTCTGGGTCGTGATCGTGGGGGCCTTGTCGTTTGGCATCCCGCTTGGTGAGGTCTTCGCGGAGGTCCTCCGCTCGAATCGGAGCAAGGTCGATCCAAGCGGGAGAGTCGACCGCGATCCGAGCGGGAAAGTTCGAAAGGGACCGCACTTCTCGCCGCCAGACCTCGGGCCGATTCTGATGCGTCACTCGCAATGATTCGTTGGAGGAAGAGTCTCGCGGTGGTCTTGAGGTGCGCCGAGAGCGGTACTTGATTCGTCGCGTCTCCGACGCCGATCGACATGAATGAGGCGGCCGAGCCGCTTTATGCATCAAGGACCCGGTCAACGTCGCGGCGATCGACATCAAGTGCGCCGGCGAGCCGCTGTCGGTAGAGGTTCGAACGCGTCGCGGCATCGAATCGAGGGATGCCCTCAGCGCCGGGAAGCCTTGCGAACATGGGCGTCGATGACTCGCGTGCGCACCAGATGGTGAGGGCGACGATCACAAGAGCCCTCGTCCTGATGGCGAGATCGGGGAAGCCGATTTCCGAAGCGTGTTGTCGAATCACGAAGTCCATTACCTCGACAGGTAGATCGAGATGGGCAGGAGTCGTACAGAGTCCAGCAAGATCCCAACACGGGTCGCCAGCTCCGGAATACTCCCAGTCGACGAGTCGGATCTCGTCGTCGCTGACGAGCATGTTCGCGATGCTGACGTCTCCGTGAATGAGCGCCTTGGTCGTGGCGACGGGTAACGCGTCTCCGACGGTGTTTCGGACTTTCTCCAACAAGACGCTGAATCGGTGACGACCGGCGCGATCAGCGTACGTTTTCGCCTTGTCCAAGTAGTTCGAGATGGTGAACCCATCTACGGCTATTCGAAGACCTTTGGGTGATGTGCTGTGAACCTTCGCGTAGGTGGTGGCGACGCGAGACCAGAACGCCAGCTCGTCGGGAGGACTATCGAGTGAGACACCAGGGCACCATGTCGAGACGATCGCCGAGCCTTCCGGCTCGCGGACGACGACAAGTGGTCTCGGGGCGATGTCGAGTCCTGACTCGTAGAGACGCTGCGTTGATTCGAACTCCCGAGAGGCGCGTTCGCGCGGATCAATCGCACTGAGTTTGATAGCTATGTCGCTCGCGCCGATGGCTCTCGCTCGCCAAACCACGCCATTGAATCCGCTTGCCACTTTCGCAATCGACCAGGGGCCGACGACGATCGGCGCCTCTGATGATTGCGAGTGAGAGTGCAGCGTCGCCGAAGCAAGCCGTTCGGCAGTGGGTAGGTCGATCATTGTCACGGCGACATCATCGGACAAAGCGCACCGTGTGGGCCGTGTTCAGCAGCATCGATGTGGCTAGTGTGATCGTCGATCCGACAACCTCCGCTCCTCGTGCTCCACCGAAGGATCGGTTCAGGCCGGATGTTAAGCCGATGATCCTTGCGGCCTTTTGTTAGCGCGCGTCCGCTCGGAGGGAGCTGGGCTTTCCAGGAGCGCGCCGAGCGTGGTCGCGGCGTCGCGGTCCGACGCTTCGACGAAGTGCGCGTAGACCCCAAGCGTCGTGGCCGCGTTCGAATGACCGAGCCGACCACTTACCGTTCGTACCGGTACTCCCGCGACGAGCATTCGCGTCGCTGCAAAGTGCCGAAGGTCGTGAAGTCGGACGGAGTTCTGGCCAGCACGAGTCCGCACGCGAATGAACGCTTTGGTCACGCTATTTGGGGTCCAGGGCCGATCACCCTCAGGATCGCGGGAGAAGACGTGCGCCGCGTCTTTCAACGCACCTCCGCATGCAGCCGCGCGGGAGCGCATTCGAACCTGCTGGGCGAGCAAAGCGGAGATCGTCCCCGGATCGAGCGCGATCCGACGTGACGCATGAGTTTTCGTATCCTTCTCAATGATGACGTTGTTCGCAGCCTCGACTACCGATCTGCTGATGAGCACGGTGCCAGCAGTTAGGTCGATATCTCGCCAGCGAAGTCCACATACCTCTCCGCGGCGGGCCCCCGTTGTCGCCGCCAAGCGGAGGAAGCAGGCGAGATCGGGATCGCTCTCGTCCGCTGCTTCAAGGAGCCGTATCACTGCCGCGGGGTCCGGGGGCGAGAGATGTGGCGCCCTAACCCGCGGTGGAGATGCGAGCGCTGCCGGATTCTCGGTGATCCATCCCCAGCGGATCCCCTGGTGTAGCGCCCGGCGCAAGATTGCATGCACCTGGTGGACCGTGGCAGCGGAGAGTGGCTTCTCCTGCTGGCCACCCTTCTCGCGGAGGTGTGAATAGAAGCGATCCAGCTGTGCCGTCCGAAGCTTCCCTAACGGCACGTTTCCAAGCGTAGGCGTGATGTAGGCCTTGATAATCCAGTCGTAACCTCGGGCAGTCGTCGGCGAGAGTTCAGCACGGGAGAGGTTGAGCCACTGTTGAATGAGGTCTCCGACCATCGTGTTCTGTGCGGCATGCCCGCCTCCTGCGACCTCGGTAGTGAAGCGGGCCAATGCCTCCTCGGCATCGCGCTTGCCTCCTCGGAAGGTTCGAGTCAGGTATTTCTTGCGGTTCGTGAGCGGATCGACGCCGACGTAGGCTCGAAGTTCCCAGGCGTTGCCTCTCTGGCGAAGGTGACCCTTCATTGCATCTCCCTGGCCTTTTGCTACTGAAGCCAGTAGCAATCTCAGGGAAAGAGTAGCATTGAGTAGCAGAAACCCCAGGACAGTCGGAAGTTGGCTTAGCGGCTAAGCCTCTGAACTGGTATTACGTGGTGCCCCCGGAGGGACTCGAACCCCCGACCCTCTGATCCGAAGTCAGATGCTCTAATCCACTGAGCTACGGAGGCGTTGACTGCCTACTTGCCTGCAAGTCTGCCATGGCTGCGACTTGCAGGAAAAACCGGGAAGTCACGTGACCGCGCTGTGTCGCGTTAGTGCTAAAGGAGAGGGATAAATCCTGGAGCCGCGACTGCGGTCGCTTTGGGATTCTAAGGGCTGTGGACGCGCGCGATTACAGCCAGTGGTGAGTTCGTACAACTTAGCGAGGGCAGAAAAGTCGAGCTCGCCCCACCCATTGATGATCACTGCTTCGCACATCTCGCGAACGGCAGCGGCAAGCGGCACGGTGGATCCGACCTCGGTGGCGAATTCACGGACGAGATCGAGGTCCTTTCGCATCAGGCGCGTTGCGAATCCTGGGGCGTAATCGCGGTCTACCGGACCCTCGGGCCCTATCCCGGCGACCGGGAATCGGTTCCGAAGCATCCATGAGTCGCCGGTCGCGGTCGACACGACGCGGTGGAAAGTGGCGAAATCGACTCCTGCTTTAGCCGCGAGCGCATACGCCTCCGCGACCGTGGCCATATTGACGGCCGCGAGAAGGTTGTTCAGGAGCTTGATTGATTCGCCGGCTCCGACAGGTCCGACGTGGATGACATTTCTGCCGAGAATGCTCAGGGGCTTTTCCAGAGCTTCGAAGGTCTCGGCCTCGGCTCCAACCATGATTGTCAAGGTGCCGGCCTCGGCGCCTTCGCTTGAGCCACTTACTGGGGCGTCGGCGAAGCGGAGACCACGCTCCGCCGCGGCGACACCGAGTGCGCGTGAGGTATTCGGCGAGATCGTGCTCATGTCGAGGATGAGCGTCCCTGGCGCTGCAGTTGTGAAAGTACCATTCGGTCCCGCGAGCGCCTCTTCGACGTGGCTCGAGTTCGGCAAGGAACAGATCACGAGATCGGCGTCCGCTGACGCAGCAGCAGGGTCCGGGAAGTCAAGGTGCCCGCCGCGAGCAGCGAGCGCTTGTTCTGTCGATTTGTCGATGTCGAAGCCCGAGACCACGTAGCCAGCTTCGATGAGTCGGGTGCTCATCGGGAGACCCATGGTCCCGAGACCGATGAAACTGATCTTCTCGAGGTCGGCGCTCATCTCAACTCACGGGTTAGGTGTCAGTGCTCGATGTTGATCGCGATTTGCTTGATCCGCGTGTAATCCTCGAGCATCCCCTCGAGCGAGAACTCCTTGCCGAGCCCGCTCTCTTTAAACCCTCCGTAGGATTGACCTGGGATTTGGCCCCCGCCCTGGTTGACCTGGACCCAGCCCGAGTCGATGGCGTGCGCCGTGCGGACGGCGTTGCCAAGGTCGTGGGTCCATACGAAGGCCGATAATCCGTAGTGAGAGTCGTTCGCCATCGCGATTGCCTCCTCTGTCTCCCTCCAGGGAATGGCGCAGAGAACGGGTCCGAAGATCTCCTCTTGTGCGATACGCCAGTTGTTCTCGACATTCGCGATCACAGTTGGCTCGACAAAGTACCCCTCAGAGAGTGGGCCAGTCGACGGGGGAAGGCCCCCAAGGATCGTCTTCGACCCAGACGTCGCCGCGCCGTCTTCGATGTAAGAGCAGACTCGGTTGAACTGCTTGGCGTTGATGATCGCGCCCATGTCCGACTCCTCGTCGAGTGGATCACCGACCTTGAGGAGCCGTAGACGGTCGACGAGTCGCTCCAAGAATGAGTCGAAGATCGACTCATGAAGAAAGAGGCGGGAACCAGCTGTACACGACTGGCCCTGTCGCGTAAATCGCATCGCCTGAATCACGCCATCGACCACCCAGTCGTCCACCGCGTCGGGGAAGACGACTTGCGGGTTTTTCCCGCCGAGTTCGAGCGAGACCGATCCGATGCGCCCGGACACGGCGTGCATGATCGACTTGCCAACTTCGGTCGAGCCGGTGAATGACACCTTCGCCACGCCGGGGTGCGCTGCTAAGGCTGCGCCTGCCTCCTCGCCGAGGCCCGTCACTGCGTTCAGCACTCCACTCGGCAGAGCTGCCGAGAGCTCGCGGACTATCTCGAGGACCGTGAGCGGGGCATCCTCGGCCGGCTTGAGTACGAATGTATTCCCCGCGATGAGCGCTGGGGCGAGCTTCAGAACCGCGAGCAGCGCGGGCGAGTTCCAGGGAATGATGCCACCGACGACACCGAGCGGCTCTCGGCGAGAGTAGTCGAGCACGCCCTGGCGAAGCGGAGCAGTGATCCCTTTCAGCTCACCGCCAAGTCCGGCGAAATAGCGCATGACGTCGACCGTCATTTTGATCTCTGGGCGTGCCTGGGTTCGGATCGCGTTACCGGTCTCGTGGGCCAGCATCCGGGAGAGCTCTTCGGTGCGCGCTTCGATCGCGGCAGCGGCAGATTCGATCGCCCGTGCCCTTTGGCGTCCGGGCGTATCCCGCCAGGCCGGGAAGGCAACCCGGGCTGCTCGAACCGCGGAATCGACGTCGCGCGACCCGCCGCGAGGAATATCGGCGAAGGTCGTCTTATCTTTGGGGCTTTCAATCCCGATCACGTCATCGTCGAGTGCGGGAATCCACTCCCCGCCGATGAGCATCAGCTGGTGTTGGGTGTCACTTGGAAGCGCTGTTGTCTGGACCAATTCCCCTCGATGTTCAGGTTTTCGGGTCTGAGCCTATTTGATTCTTTACGCGGCGACGAAGGCTACGACGCCGTGCGGACTGGCTACACGTCGGTGCTCCGGATCACTGGCTCGTGAGCACAGCAGCACTGCTCTGGTGGTTCCGGATCCTCTTGGTGTTGGTCCCATAAGGTCTGCCGCACAGCCCGAGGAATCTCTGGAATGGGGTCTTCCGCTGCCAGATAAGTAGGATTTACCTGAGCTGATGATGACCCCTCTTCAAGAAATCTCGGGGAGGCCGAGGCTGTGAATGCCATCACGGTCATCTGCACGGGAAACGCGGTCAGATCGGTTATGGCCGGTGCGCTCCTTGATCAACGTGCTCCCACGGGCAGGATTCGACTTCGTACCGCGGGAACACTGGCAGTAGAGGGCCAACCGATGAGCTTTCGCACACGTGACGCTCTTAAGGCGATCGGGGTCGTGCCGCCGGAGCATCTCTCGCATCAGCTCGTCGAGGCCGACCTCGAAGGCGCGACGCTCGTTCTGGCGATGGCCGACGAGCATGTGCACTACGTCCGGCGCGTTCACCCGGAGGCGGCAGCGCGCACGGCCACGATTCGCCGGCTCTCTCGAGACCTCGCCTCGTCGAACGGTTCGCTCTCGGTCCGGCTTGAGGCGCTCGAACTCGCGATCGTCGAGCTCGAGGCGTGGGAGAACGTGGTCGATCCCGCCGGAGGCAGTGAGATGGACTATCTCAACTGCGCGACCGAGCTCGATCACCTGGTTAACGACCTGCTCCCTCGCCTGCTCGACTAGCGGAAGTTTCCGGGCTAGCTCATGACAAGCCCGCGTTTGTGCAGGTGAACGGCAGTGTTTGGGCTCTCTGGCTGTATTACCTAACTCAGCGCTTGGGAGCGTAGGTGTCGAGACCGAAGAGGTCGTAGAGGCGCTT
>DATCDR010000157.1:0-3928 GCA_036510575.1 Acidimicrobiales bacterium
GCCCTCGAACGGCCGCTCGGGGACTCGGCGCCCCTCTCCGCGCTGCTCTTCTCGGGGATGCGCCTCACGATCGCCTTCGACGACATCTCGCTCCCCCTCCCCCCGATGCGCGCCCCCGACGCCCGCCAGCGGGTGATCGAGGCAGTCCTCGACGCGGCCGCGCAGGCGGGCGTCGACGACGTCGTCCTCATCGCCGCGCTGGCCCTGCACCGGCGGATGACCGACGACGAGCTCCGACACGCCCTTGGTGCTCGCGTCTTTGACGCCTTCGCGCCTGGTGGGCTGCTGCTCCAACACGACGCCGAGGATCCAAAAGGTGTCGTCGCGCTCGGCCTCACCGAGGAGGGTGAAGAGGTCGAGATCAGTCGGCGTGCAACAGAGAGCGACCTGCTCGTCTACGTCAACATCAACCTCGTAGCTATGGACGGGGGGCACAAGTCGGTCGCCACCGGGCTTGCCAGCTACAACTCCATCCGGTATCACCACAACGTCGCGACGATGCAAAAGAGCCGCAGCTTCATGGACATGCACCACTCCGAGCTGCACACCTCGAATTGGCGGATGGGCCGACTCATCGCTAAGTCGATCAAGATCTTCCAGATCGAGACCACGCTCAACACCGACACCTTCCCGAGCCAGTTCGGGTTCTTGCAAAAGCGCGAATGGGAGTGGAACCTGCGCGATCGGGGCAGCTTCCACGCCACGCGAGCCGCCCTCGACAAGACGCCGACCGCGATGGCACGGAAAATCTTCCACTCCATAAAGTCGCCCTACGGGTTGACGTCGGTACAAGCAGGTGAGGTCGAAGAGGTACACAAGACCACGCTCGAAAACGTCTTTCGCCAACAGCTCGTGAGCATCGAGGGCCAAAGCGACGTGGTCACGATGGGGCTGCCGTTCATCTCCCCCTACAACGTCAACTCGATCATGAACCCGTTGCTCGTCGCCTGCCTCGGGCTCGGGTACTACTTCAACTTGTACCGCGGCAAACCGGTAGTGCGCGAAGGAGGCGTCGCGATCATCTCGCACCCGACGCCGTGGGCGTTCCACCCGGTCCACCACCCGAGTTACATCGACTTCTTCGAGCAGGTGCTCGCAGAGACCACCGACCCGCTCGAGATCGAAACGCGCTTCGAGGAGTCCTTCGCGCGCGACCCGTGGTACATCCATCTCTACCGCACCTCGAACGCCTACCACGGCGTGCATCCCTTCTACATGTGGTACTGGTGCGCGCACGCCCTCGAGCACCTCGGCGCGGTGATCATCGTCGGCGGCGACCGAAAAGCAGTCCGGCGGATGGGCTTTAAGCCCGCCACGAATCTGAGCGATGCACTCGAGATGGCAGAAGACGTCGTCGGGCGGGACCCCACGATCACCCACCTGCACCTGCCACCGCTTTTCCTCGCGGACGTGTCGTGAGTATCAAGTTGCCCCGCGCGCTCGAGCGGATCCTCGCCGAGCCGACCTGGCCTGGCACGCTGCCGCGCGTTCTTGAGAAGAAGAACCTCGGCGTCGACTACGACACCGCCTGGGCGCGCTCGCCTGGCGCGACGGCTGTCCGAAAGACCTACCAGAACTACGTCTCAGCGCCCCTCACCAACCTCGTCGCCCGACCAACGACCTATGGCGAAGAGCATCTCAGCCCGATTGTTGGGCCTGCGATCTTCACGGCGAACCACACGAGCCACCTCGACACCGCGATCGTGCTCGGAGCGCTGCCAACACGTTTTCGGGACAAGACCGTCGTCGCTGCCGCAGCGGACTACTTCTTCGATCGCCCCTGGAAGGCGGTGCTCTCCTCGCTCGCACTCGGCGCGATCCCGGTCGAACGTTCGAGGGTCAACCGGCAAAGCGCCGACATCGCCGCAGAGCTGCTCGAAGCGGGTTGGAGCCTCGTGATCTTTCCCGAGGGCGGCAGGAGCACTGACGGCTGGGGCCAGGAGTTCCGCGGCGGCGCGGCCTACCTCGCGAAACGATGCAGCGTCCCTGTCGTCCCGATCCATTTGCGCGGCGTGCGACCGATCTTCCCGAAGGGATCCGGCCGCATCCGGCCAGGCAGCGTTGAGATCCGTTTCGGTGTGCCGCTAACCCCGCGAGCAGCCGAGCAAGAAGGCGGACGAGACGAGGATTCAAGGCGTTTCGCGGAGCGCATCGAGCGTGCGGTAGCCACGCTTGGCGACGAGGCAGAAAGTGACTGGTGGAGCGCCAGGCGGCGGTTCTTCGACGGGGAGACGCCGGCGTTTCGAGGACCGCTGGCATCGTCGTGGCGGCGCTCATGGGAGCTGCCTGACTCGGCGCAGAAAAGCGTGCGTAGATCGCGCTCTGAAAAGAAGTTTCCCTGGTAGATCACGCTACCGCTCTGGCTTTGGCCAGAAAGCGGCGTCGAATACCGGGGTTGCTCGCGAAACTCATGAACTAGGTGTGGCTTCGGAGCACCGGGACTGGCAAACTGACGCGGTAACGCGAAGAAGGAGCCGGAGGGGGGATCCGGCTCCTTCTTTTATGAACTTCTCAGAACCGGAGGGGGGATCCGATGTGCTCTGAGGTTCGTAACTATTATGCGGAGTTTCATTACATCAGTCAAACAAATATGAACGATACTTGCTATCGTTATTTGTGATGGATCTCCAGCAGCTAAACGCACTGATCGCGATCTCGGAGTACGGCTCCTTCTCCGCTGCGGCGGATGCGCTAGCCACCGTGCAGTCCAACATCTCCACCCATGTCAAAAAGCTGGAGACCGAGCTTGGCATGGAGCTCGTCGACCGTTCGAGTAGAACCCTCACCGAGGCAGGCGAGCTCGTTGTTTCAAGGGCGCGCCGGGTCATCGGCGAGCTCGACGCCATGGCCTCAGACGTCACTGCGCTCACCCACGAGGTGGTCGGCACGGTGCGCTTGGGCGTCATCGGCACCGCGGCGCGCTGGCTCGTGCCCTCGCTCATCGAGCTCACCCCCGAGCGATACCGACTGCTGCATCTGGTCTTCATCGAAGCGACCACATCAGGTCTCGATATGCAGCTCGCGAACGGTCAGGTGGATCTTGGCGTGCTCGGGCTTCCCGCGGCAGGTACCGAACTTCGCACGACGCCGCTATTCGAAGAAGACTTCGTACTCGTCCTCCCCAAGGGCCACGCCCTGGCAGGATCCGCGCTGGTGCATCTCGAAGATCTGGTCGCGCTGCCGCTCATCTTGCCAATTCGGGGCTCGTCGTATCGCGACGAGCTCGACCAGGCGATGACGCTTCGCGGCCTCACACTGCACCCACGCGCAGAGGTCGACAGCCTGCGCCTCATCGCCGCACTCTCCTTCGAGGGCGCCGGCTACGCGATCGTGCCGTCCGGCGCGATATCACCGCGACGCTCCGAGGCCGAGCAGTGGTCCTATGTGCCGGTCGAGGGCCTCGCACCCCGGCTGGTCGGCGTCGCACAGCGACGAAGGGGCATCCCCGGCGCTCCGGTCCGAGCCGTGTTCGAGATCTTGCAGGAGATCATCTTCGACCGGGCGCGTACCCCCTGGGGAGTGCGTCCGATCGCGCCAGACGAGGTAGCTGGCCGCACGTGGACGGGGGCAAGGTCGTAAGGCTGGAGGTAGTGGGTAATCTCGCCTACAGCACAGCAGGCCGCGCTCGACCAGCGTGACCGCGCGTTACCTCGCCACCGAGTCTCGAGGCTTCGCGCTCCGACGCATCACGAACAGCGTCGGTCCACCACGTCTGACCGCGAGCTCGCTCTCTTGGACGAATCCGAAGTGCTCGTAGAACGAGACGTTCGACTCCTTCGAGGCTTCGATGCAACAAAGCAGGCCTTCGCGGTCGCAGCGGTCGACGATCGCCTGGATGAGGCGCGTCGCGCGCCCTTCGCGCTGGGCCGCGGGATCAGTTCCGATAGTGCCGAGATAGGCGTATGGCGTCGTCGGATGCGTAGCCATG
>DATCDR010000158.1:0-6229 GCA_036510575.1 Acidimicrobiales bacterium
GGGAGTGGCACCTCAACCGTCGCAGCGGCACGGACCTGGCCGACCTCGCCTGGGAGATCAATCCTCAGGTCCGAGGCTGGTTCGGCTACTACGGGGCCTTCTATCGCTCCAAGCTCGGCACCATCGCACGGCGCATCGACCAGCACTTGGTCCGATGGGCCATGCAGAAATTCAAACGACTGCGCGGCAGAACGCTACGGGCCTGGGCATGGCTGGCTGGTCTTCGCCAGCTCCGTCCCACGTTGTTCGCCCATTGGCATCTTGTCGTGCGCACCCAACGTCGGACTGTGGGAGCCCGGTGAGGGGAGACCCTCACGCCGGGTTCTGCGAGAGCCGGGGGGTGCGATTCCCCCCGGCCACTCACCTAAGAAGGATGGGCCCGGATATCTGATCGGCGGCTAGTACGACCTGAGTGACTAGCCAACCGAAGGTGGGCGCGCGTTGGAACTCGGACGAACAAGCGCGATCGTTAGGCTGAATCGCTGTGCGACGCGCGACAGCTCGGGTGACCGCGGCAGTCATGGTCTTGTTTAGTCTCGCCGTGATCGCATTGTTATTGATACCTGGGGACCCGCAGGGCGATTCGCCCCAGCTTCTTCTGCTTGTACCGATACTGGGTCTAGTTCTCTTGAAGGCAGCATTTCGGAATCGAGGCCGACGCGTGGGCAGCCGCGGGTCGCATCCCGGCCGTTCGTATTGACCCGAGCGAGAACTCGCCGCCTTTTGGTGCGTCGAAGGACACATCCCCCACCATCGGACCGACACTCAGGAAGTACCCCATCTGCGGGTCGTAGTAGCGATCTATCAGATAGTTCTGCCCGAGCTTCGCAAAACTTGGCAGAGGTAACTCACGGCCGCGGACATCGGGTGCGACGAGGCCCTGCGTGACGCTTTTAGGCCGCGGTCGCGGGTGGTCGGCCGTTCTGGTCTCCGACCCGCCTCGGACTTGGGAGCGATCTGGGCGCGAATGGGCGCGTAATTGGCGACCTGTACAGACAACAGTGGTCAATGAAGGACAGTTCAAAAACCAGCTTCTAGCTGCTCTAATACAGGTTGTTACAGAGAGCGGGCGACGAGAATCGAACTCGCGTTCTCAGCTTGGGAAGCTGAGAACGCATTTTATCGGCCACTCATTCCATAGCTGGTCAGAGCATGTTTTCTGCCCCAACTCTACTCCGCTGATGAGCCTTGGGCGCGATTTGGGCGCGATCCGTTTCGCTTCGCGGCCTTGATCGGCACAACTTTCGCCGGAGTTGCGAGTTCGGCGAGTGCGTCCGCTAGGACGCGGTCCTTCGTCGCGTGCTGATAACGCAGTGCCGCGTTCGGCGAGGCGTGGCCTGCGCGGTGCATCAGCTCAGCGGTGGTCGCGCCAGCCGCCGCGGCGAGGGTGAGGCCGGTGTGGCGGAGGTCATGGAGATGGAGGTCGGTGCGGGCGACTGACTCGCGCGCCTTCGTCCATGCCTTTTGAAGGACACCTGCCGTGAGGGGCACGCCGGTCTTGCCGGTGAACACGAGCGCGTCGGCATCGGCTGCGACGAACCGTTCGAGGTGATCGTCGATCTCAGCGAGAACATTTGTGGGGATGGTGAGCGTCCGTCGCCCGGCGCTCGTCTTGGGTTCCTTGACGATCGATCCACCTTTGCGGGTGAACGTCCGGCTCCGTTCGATTGAGATGTTCTTCCGGAGCGCGTCGAGATCACGACGGCGAAGCCCCAACAGCTCGCCGCGACGAAGCTGACACCACGTTGCAAGGAGCACGACCAAACGAAAGCGCTCGGGCATCGCCGCTGTGAGAGCTTTGACCTCCGCCAGCGAGGCGACTGGCCGCTCGGCCGCGCGCTCGGTCCCGCCGCCGACGACCTTGCACGGCGACGCGAGGATGAGCCCGTCGGTCACCGCCGTCCGCATGATGGTGGACAGGAGTCGGTACGCCTTCGCCGCAGTGCTCGCGTGTGTCTGCGCGAGCTTCGCATGCCATCCGCGGACCTTCGACGGCGCGAGGGCCGCGAGGGTCGACGTGCCGAGGTCCGGGAGAACGTGGCTGTCCAAGAGGTAGCGATAAAGCTCCGTCGTGCGAACCGCGAGGTCCGGGCGGCGAGCAAGCCACTCGTTCGCGTAGTCCTTCACGCTGATCTTTCCCGTTCGCGGATCGATCCACGCTCCGCGGAGAATGTCTGCCTGCGTGATGGAAAGGAACGCCAGAACGTCTGATTTCGTCGCAAACGTCTGTGGCGCATTGTGGACCCGACCATCGTGACGGTACGTAGCCTGCCAGTGGCCGGACGACCTTTGGCGCACGGACCCAAAGTGGCGCTTGCCCATAGGGACCTCCTCAAGGAGCAAAACGAGTGGACGGCGCCGCCCGCTATTTGGAGGCCGGTGTTAGCCGGCGAGTCGCGCTTCGAGTGCTTCGCGCGCGAGTTGCGAGACAGTCTTGCCTTCCGACGCGGCGACCTCGGCCGCACGCTCACGGACCTCGGGCGTGACGCGGAACGCGATCCGTGGCGAGTGCGCCGCCTCCCCGGAAAGCGAGGGGCGACCGCCTGCGCGGCGGACATCCTCCACGATCTCGTAGGCGAGATTGGTCGTAAGTCGCTTCCCGCTCGGCAATCGGACTTCGTCGCGATCGAGGTCGACATCGACGCCGATCTGCGTCTCGCTTGTCACCCGTCGCGGTGTTCGCCTGCTCACCATCTCCAATCTAGTGTTGTGTTGGACACAACTCAATCGCGAAATCACGATGCGTCCGGCCGACGTTGCTCCTCAACCCAATTGCGGATGTCCTCGAGGTCGAATCGGACGTAGTGCCCGATCTTCACCGTGGGAACCCGTCGCTCCGCGACCATCCTTCGTACGTACCGTTCGCCGACACCGAGCAGCTTGGCCACCGTCTCGATGTCTATCAGTTCGGGAAACTGATGCTGCCCGGACCTGCTTTCGATTGTCATTGCTCCTCCTTGTGTTCAACTCGATTTGTCGGGTCGTGACCGAACCTCACTTGACCGGAACGACCGATCACCATCGCTGGCGCTAATCACCGGACTACTCACCGGGGCCTCTCGTGGCGTGGCGTCGCCTGAGTATGAAGAGGTGACCTCCGCGCGGACCTCCGCGAAAACCTCCGCGAAGAGAAAGTTCTCGCAACTTCTTGACCTCGCGGAGGTGTTCGTCCTCCGCGTTCCAGGTCATCGGGGTCCTCGCAAACCGGCACCGCGTAAGTATCCGAAATCGATGTCCGCGGAAAGGTCCGCGCTGTTGTCCGCGGAAAGGTCCGCGAAAACGTCCGCGGCCGAGGCCAGCGGCCGTTTCTGCCCCGAAAAGAATTTTCCGAGAGCGCCCGAGACGAGCCGTTGGCCGCCTTGGGTACGCCAGCAGTTCGATACAGCGCCCGTCTCGCATCTCGCTCACCCACCTCCATTCCGATTCCCTTCGAGGAACCGCGAGTTGCCCCAGGAGCGGAGTATGAGGGAGGCGCGTCGACGCGAACGTCGACGCGAACGTCGACGCGAACGTCGACGCGGGTGTCGACGGGCCAGCTCAACAGGCAGAAAAAAATCTTCTCTCGTCTCCTCCAATTCGGCGTGGCACGTACCGAGACCGAGCCGTTACATGTAACATTGAGGTATGGCTACAGACCGTGGTTCATCCGTTCGGACTCGAGTGCAGGCACATCGGGCTCGGCTTCGTGCTGAAGGGTTGCGCCCAGTCCAAATCTGGGTGCCCGATGTGCGGGCGCCGCAGTTCGTCGCGGAGGCTCACCGGCAGAGTGCGCTGGTTGCGTCCTCTCCGATGGCGCAAGACGACCAAGACTTCATCGACGCACTCTCGACTGACGAGGAGTGAGACGCGGCGAAGTCTGGACCGCGGCCGCGGGGTCTGGCTACGCCGGCAAGCCTCGGCCAGTCGTCATCGTTCAGGACGACCGGTTCGACGCGACCGACTCGGTCACGGTCTGCGCGTTCACAACCGATCCCACTGAGGCACCGCTCTTCCGGCTCCTCGTGGAGGTGAGTGAGCAGAACGGGCTCAACGAGCCGAGCAGCCTCATGATCGACAAGCTGACGACGGTGCGGCGCGTGAAGCTCGGCGAGCGGATCGGCCGCCTCGCTGATGAGGACATGGTCCGTCTCGATCGAGCCGTCGTCGTCTTCCTCGGACTCGCTGACTGAGAGTTTGAGGTGTGGCATCACCTCAAATTGCCACGCACCGATTGATCCTCACTGACCGTCACTTACTGTTTTGCCTTCCACCATTTACAAGGCATTTCTCCCCTGTCATAACTGGCTCTCGTGCCCTCGATATTCGACACCGCTGCATCGCCGATGCGTGGGGGTGCGACAGCGCCGTGATGAGTCTCACGACGATGTCGCCCTCGGCCTGGCGCTACTACGTCGGGGAGATCGCGCGCGGTCGCGAGGACTACTTCGCGAAAGGTGCCGAGCGTTCGGCCCAGTTCTCCGGCCGCGGCGCAGAAGCGCTCGGGATTGCGGGACACGAGACCGACGCGGTGGCGCTCGAACGACTCTTTGGACACGGCACCGATCCCCGCGACTGTTCCCCGCTCGGGCGTAGCTTCGACCCCGAGAACGAGCGCGCCGTCGCTGGCTTTGCCCTCACGTTCTCACCGCCGAAAAGCGTCTCGGTGCTCTGGGCACTCGCCAACAAACCGTCATCCGCACAGGTCCTCGCCGCACACGAGGCAGCGGTCGCTGCGTCGCTCGCATTCGTCGAAGATCACGCCGCGTTCACCCGACGCGGGCACAACGGTGTCCTCCAGGTCGACACCGAAGGACTCCTCGCAGCGAGCTTTGTCCACCGAACTTCACGCGCCGCTGACCCACAGCTCCACACCCACGTCCTTGTCGCGAACAAGGTCCGAGCCGAGGACGGAGCCTGGCTCGCACTCGACGGCCGTGAGCTTTTCGCGACACAGAAGGCGACCGGCATGCTTTACAAGGCGGCGCTACGGGCGGAACTGACCGAACGGCTCGGCGTGTCCTGGTCCGCCGGTGACGACAACGGTGCCGCGGAGATCGAGGGCGTCCCGCCACTCCTCCTCGACTACTGGTCCGAGCGTCGACACGAGCTGAAGGCGCTTGGCGACGAGCTGATCGCGAACCGCTCCGCGGAATTGGGCCGCTCACTCTCTCCCAACGAGCGCGCCGAGTGTTTCCAGATCGCCGCCTACCGGACTCGGACCGCGAAGGTTGACGCGGACACCCCGACTGAGGAGCTGCGTGGACAATGGCGCGCAGAGGCCGAGGCGTGGGGACTTGGCCCCGAGAGCTGGGCCGCGGACCTTTTCGACCATCCTCCGCGGACAACCGAAAGGTCCGCGGAGGAGATCGCCGCGGAGGTCATCGTCCGTCTCGAAGAGGGCAACGCGACTTGGACACGTGCCGAGGTCGTCGAGGAGGTGTCGCGGCTCGTCGACGGTGTCGACGCGGCATCGGTCCGCGAGCGCGTCGACGAACTCGCGGACTTCGTTCTTGTCGACGCGCAGATGCTGAGTCTCGCCGCTCCCCTCGCCGAGGACGTGCCGTCGACGCTTCGCCGACGAGACGGGATGGTACAAACCGAGCGTCAGGGCTCGACCCGATTCACGAGCAGGACAACGCTCGCACGCGAAGCCGCCATCCTCGAAAGCGTCGAAGCGGGACGCGATGCGAACGTCGCGGTTGTCGACGCGGATCGCGTCGACAGTGTCCTTGCCGCGTCGACACTCGGCCCTGACCAGCAAGACGCGGTGCGCGGTCTGGTGATGGGCGGCGAACGTGTGGCACTGCTCGTCGGACCAGCTGGGACGGGCAAGTCCCGCGCCCTCGACGCAGCACGGCGCGCATGGTCCTCACAAGGCTTCGACCCGATCGGGTTCGCACCGTCCGCGATGGCCGCGCAGGTGCTTCGTGACGAGGCGGGGCTTCGCTCCGACACGCTCGCGAAGTTCCTCTACGACTACGAACGCGGGCAATCGTCGGTCATCCTCGACCACCGGACCGTCATGGTCCTCGACGAGGCTGGGATGGCACGGACCGACGATCTCGACGCGTTGCTCGGCGAGGTGACTCGCGCCAACTCAAAGCTCGTCCTCGTCGGTGACCCCGAGCAGCTCGGGAACCGCCACAGGTTCCGCCCAACGTGTGGCAGGTGGTGCCGAAAGGTCACAGGTTGGTCAGGCGAGCTTCGTCGACCTGATCGGCCAGGTAGTACTCGACGCCGTGGTAGCTCA
>DATCDR010000159.1:0-4457 GCA_036510575.1 Acidimicrobiales bacterium
CTGGACGAGCGTTTCCTCGACGAATCGCTTCGTCTTCGAGATGATCCAAGACAACTGCAACTACGTCCAGGCACTAGAAGGAGGTCTCGACTCGAGTCACGTGGGAATTCTCCACTCCGACGAGGTGAAGATCATCCAGGCGGGGGAGTACGACCCAACCGGGATCGGCAGGGATCGGTATCCGAGCACCGACGCGGCACCACGTCTCGAGGTCGAAGACACCAGTTTTGGCTTCCACTACGCGGCGATCCGCGATGGCGACGAGCCAGGGACGAGCTACGTCCGGATAACGCCCTACGTGATGCCGTTCATGACCTATCCGCCTGGCAACGTCGCGGTGATGCGAGTGCCAATCGATGACGACTCGACCGCGGTGATCTCGGTGGTCTATGACGAGCACACGTCGCCCGATCGGGATTACGCACTCGCCCGGCATGGCATGAACCGACCCGAGGTCTACGGCGTTGACAAGCGACTCCGCATCGAGCGGCAAGATCGCGAGGCGATGCGGAAAAAGGAGAGCTGGTCGGGAATCTTCGGTTTCAACCCACAAGACGGCGCGATGACGATGAACATGGGCGGACCGATCTTCGACCGCACCCGCGAGCATCTCGTTCCAGCGGACTACGCGATCATTCGGATGCGAAAGACCCTGATCGACGCCGCGCGAGCGGTCGAGGAAGGCAAGGAACCCGTCGGCATCTCACTCGACCTCGACGGCCGAGGCATCCAGTGTGGGAGCGGACTCATCGCCGAGGGCGCGAGGTGGCAGGACCTCGTGCCTGGAAACCAGGCCGAGCCTCAAGGAATCAGTCGGCTGAACGCCGCTCCTCTGCCAAGACGGCGATGAGGCCGCCGAGCATCGCGGCATTCTTCAAGAACTGCGTCAGCTGGAGACCACTTCCCTGCTTGGTCTCCTCGTCCCAGAACCGGTGCCCTGCATAGGTGGTGGGGATCAGGCACCCCGTAAGCACCAAAGCCGCGAGCTTCTGCTTGATGCCGAGTGCGAGCATGATCCCGGCGATCGTCATCAACGTGCCGTCGACCTTGACCATCAGCTCCGCGTTCGGCACGCCTACCTTCTCCGCCATCGCGACCCGGCCGCCTGGCTCTTTCGCCGCGTGGTAGCCGCCGTGGATGAACTGACCTGCCAACAGCATCCGGCCGAGAGCTTTTCCGACGTTCATTTCCGTTCTCCTTTGACCACTTCGGAAATCACTAGATCTCGCCCCACACTTCCGCAGCGGTATCTACGACCAGGCGGAGCTTGGCGAACTGCTCCTCCTCGGTCAGTTGATTCCCTTCCGCGGTCGAGGCGAATCCACACTGCGGGGAGAGGCAGAGCTGATCGAGTGGGAGTACCCGAGCGGCATTTCCGATGCGGGACTGAAGTTCCGCAGGGTGTTCGAGCTCGGGACGCTTGGACGTGACGAGGCCGAGCACCACGAACTTGCCTGGAGCAAGAAAGCGGAGCGGCTCGAATCCGCCCGAGCGCTCGTCGTCGAACTCGAGGAAGAAGCCGTCCACGTCGAGTTCCCCGAACACCGCCTCCGCCACGTAGTCGTAGCTGCCGCTTGCCGACCACGAGGATCGAAAGTTCCCACGGCAAAGATGCGTCGTGATCGTCATGTCCGGTGGACGTTGCGAGATCGCGTCATTGATGAGACGCACGTAGGTCTCGTGCTGCCGCTCGGGATCTCCGCCGATGGCAGCGATGGCTGCTCGCTGCTCTGGGCTGTTTAGGAGTGCGAGACTGGTGTCGTCGAGCTGCAGGTAGCGACAGCCGAGCTCGTAAAGGGCTGCGATCTCCTCGCGATACGCAGCTGCGAGATCGCTGTAGAACTCTTCGACGCCCTCGTAGTCCGACCCAACAAGTGCAGGATCACCACCACGGAAGTGCACCATCGCCGGCGAGGGGATCGTCACCTTCGGCATCGAGGTGGAGACGACGCTTGCAAGGAATCGGAAGGCCTCTTCGAAGATCACGTTGGGAAGATGAATACGGCCTTCGATCTTGAATGCGTCGGGGGTGAACTCGATCTTCTCGTGCTCGTTCTCGAACTTCACCACCAGGTTGCCAGGGGCGCGTACCACGCCGCCGAGTGCGGAGATGAAGTCCATGTGCCAAGCGGTTCGACGGAACTCACCGTCGGTGCTAGCTAGCAGCCCGAGCTCCTCTTGTCGCTTGACCGAGGCTCGAACTGACTCGTCTTCGACAATGCGCAGCTCGTCGTGGGAGATCTCGTTTGCCGCGAAGCGCTCCCGCGCGGCTACGAGCAAGGGTGGACGGAGCAGACTTCCCACCTGGTCGGCTCGAAATGGTGGTCGATGCGGTGCTGGCACGGGACTGCCTTTCTAGCGTCGAGACGGGCAAGACGCCATCGGCGCCCGCCCGAGAGTGCCGGATGTTGCTACGAGCCCGATCCGTTGCGGGTGTGTCGCCACCTTGGTTAGATCGTGACCTCATGCGCGTGCAGCAACGGGAGCACGTCGGTACCGAAGCGGTGGATCTGCTCCATGAACATCTCCTTTGGCATCGCGCCGCGGTTCATGTTGACGATGACCGTGTTCGAGCCGGTGGCGTCGGCATCGGCGATCAGCTTCGTGGCGACTTCGGCGGGGGTGCCCCACGGCATTCGGGGTGCCTGTTGGTACAAGTGCTCGATGGAGTCGCCTCGGTACTCCTCGCGAGCGCGCGCCGCGAGGTGCAGGTTCTCCGGCCGGACATAGTCGAACGCGGCGCTCGAGAGGTACCCGGTGTCGTGTTGTACCGAAGCCTCGGTGGCATTCCCGTGACTAAAGAGCGTCCGGTTGAAGTACAGGCGATACGGCGCGAGCTCCTGCACCGCTTCGTCCTTGCTCGATGCGACGTGTGGATCCGCCGCCAAGATGATGTGCTCCGGCGTGCGTTCGAAGCCGTTCTCGGCGAGTTGCTTCTCGTAGTAGGCGACGATGTCCTCGCGAAGCCCTGGAGGGGCACCGGGCGTGATCGAGATGTTGTTACGGGCCGCGAACTCGATCGACTCCTTCGAGCTCGTGATCGGCATCCAGATCGGCGGGTGGGGCTGCTGGAGCGGACGGGGCCAGATCGCCACGTCGTGGTAGTGGTAAAAGGTTCCGTCGAAGTTCAGCACCTCGTCGGTCCAGGCCCGGCGAATCACCTCTGCGGCCTCTTCGAATCGGGCTCTGGACTCTGCCATCGAGACCCCAAACACGGTGTGCTCTCGCGGGATGCCACGCGCGAATCCCGAGATGATCCGACCGCCGGAGATGCAGTCGAGCATCGCCAGCTCCTCTGCAAGCCGGAGCGGGTCGTGGATAGGCAAGAGGTTCCCGTAGATGAGGATCTTCAGCTTCTCGGTGCGTTGCGATATGGCAGCAGCGAGAAGGTTCGGCGAGTTCATGAGGCCATACGGCGAGGTGTGGTGCTCGTTCACCGCGACGCCGTCGAAGCCATACTTCTCGAGCTCTACCCAGCAGTCGAGGTGCTCCGCGTAGGTCCTCGCCGCCACCTCGGGCTTGACGAACTCTTTCGCGAGCGGCCAGGCCAACTCCGTCTCGTTGCCTTTTAAGTAGTCCAGGTTCTCGCCGTAGGCGAGCAGGTCCATGACGATGACTCGCAACGCTTCCTCCAGTTCGATTCGCCGAAGCGACGCTGTTCACATTCTGTCAGAGCCGCAGCGGTTGCTTAGATTCGGCCGGTGAGGGCGCGACTCGCCCCAAGGAGCGGGAAGACCCGCAACAGATTGTCGTGCAAGATCTTTCGGCGCTCCTCGTTGGTGAGGAACTCGAAGGTTTCGAGCACCGGGATCAGGTCATCAGAGGGTCGCTTGGTGAGTGGGTTGAGAATCGCGGTGCCAGAGCCCGGCGCCTCGGTCCCGAACACCATCTGGTCCACGCCGTACTGCTTGATCGCTGTGGCGAGGAAGTTGGGTTCGTAGGCGCACGTATCGACGAAGAGGTTCGCCGAGGTGTCGCGGACGTGGTCCTCGCGCTCGGATGCGACGATCCCGACCGAGCCGCCACCCTGTTCTCCGGAGGCCTCGCCGTGCTCGATCAGTCGTGAGAGTGACCCGCCGCAGTGACAGACCACGATCTTCAAAGCGGGAAAACGATCGAAGACGTCGGTGTGGATATAGAGCATCATCGCCAGTGTCTCTTCGACGATGTTGTTGAACTGATACGAGTGGGGGATCGGGTCAATTCTCGGATCGCGGCTGATCGACGGGTGGATGATGAGCGTCGCTCCGAGCGCCTCTGAGCGCTCGTAGAGGGGATACCAGTAGGGGTCGTTCATGCCGGGCGTAGCGCGGTCACCACCCGGATCGGGGTTGACGTCAGCTGCGACGAAGCCGTACTCCTTCACACATCGCTCGAGCACGTCTGCTGAGTTCGAAGTGTCCTCGAGTGGGGTCTGGGGCAGCTGGGCGACGCCGACGAATCGCTCAGGCAAAAGG
>DATCDR010000160.1:0-2171 GCA_036510575.1 Acidimicrobiales bacterium
CACACTCCGAGTGCGACGATGAGCGCCTTCGTGATGAGGTGACGGCCGCTCCACCACAGGGCACCACCGGACAGTGTCACAGCCATCAGGGGTGCACCGTTGCCTCGAGTGGCTCGAGCCAAGACTGTTTCGCCGAATGCACATCCGTCGCAGTTGCAGGGCGGAGCCCGTACACGACGGATTCGAAGCTCCTGGCCGCAGCTTCGAAGTCGGCTGAACGCATCCGTCGTCGCGCCTCTCCGATCGTCAACGAAGGCCGGTCTGGAAGCCTGCCACCGCGTTGTAGCCGCAGCACCCCGGCGCGAAAGTACAAACGGACCGCTCCTGCTCCATCTCCTGCCGCCTCTGCCGCTTCGGCGAGTCGCCGCAGCTCGAGCGGGTCGTCTGAGGACATCACGCTCGCCTGAACGACCGACCGACGACGGACGTGTCGCCGACGAAGTGACACAGCTGAAAGAACCCCAAAGAGCACCACGACGAGAGCGAGGAGCGCCGCGACCCCGGGGTTGTTCGCCAGGAAGCCAACAATGTCGGAGATGACAGAGACCACCCAGTTCCCCACCGGTGCCAGCCAACCGCCGAGCACTCGGAAGACGCCATAGAGCGGGCGAGGCAGTCCAGACTGGTGAAATCGACTTTCACGGAGGATGGCAGCTGCTTGTTGGCGTGGGTCCACGCTACGTAGCGGCGCCACTCTCAGGGCTCGGTATTGGCGGCCACAGAGGCTCTGTGGGCCCTGGTTGTGGGCGTCGCTCGATCCCGACGCCTTTCGCAAGAAGCTCGAGGTCCAAGCCCTCTTTGCGAACGCGGAGGTCGAAGTAGATCACGGCAACGATCGCGGCGATGAAGGGCGTCGTGAGGAAAATTCCGGAGATCACCCCAGCGGCCGATGCCACGACGAGCCGAGAGTCAACATCTGCGCCCGAGGTGCCCGAAACGGCGAGAACTATTGCACTGAACACCGCCGCAGCGATACCGACGAGGATTGCTGAAAGCAAGTAGGTGCCGAACGTCGACCACCAGCGACCCTTGACAAGCTCTCTCGATCGCTTAAGCGCCGCACCCCCTCGCGTCCCCTCAAGCAAAAGGACCGGCATCGCGACGAGCCATGAGCACCAGAAATAGATGCCCGGCAATACGAGCAGGATCAAGGCGAGGGTTGCCAGGAAGTAGATCATCACGGCTATCCACACCAGCGATCCGAGGCGCTTCCACGCGAACTGTAGCGACTCCTTCCAGGAGGCATCTCCGCCGAGATATGCCCCCGAAACCGACTTTAAGCATGCCGCGCTCGCAAGCTGGCCGGCGACTACCACCAGGATCTCGGAGACGAGCGACCCGGCCACACTTGCCCAATCGGCCGTCCGCTGGGTTCCGACTAGAGCCGGCGTGGTCTGGACTGTCGAAAGCCTGATGATCAGGGCGAGCACCTGGCACGGAATGACGACAACCGCAACGATCCGAACCAGCGTCATGTAACGCGAGCGGCAGATCTTGATGGCAAGGTCGATCTTCTCGCCAACTCCGAGCGGTCGAAGCTCTGCACTGTTCATCGCGTACCTTTCCACACGTACCGGTCACATAGCGGATCTTGAGATCGCTACGACGTGCAGGCTAAGAGATAAATCTGGCTGGGAAGGTATTACGGAAGTACGGGTACAAATCCTTAGCTAGACGATTGTGAAGGCTGATCAAGGTCATCCTTAGTTTCCCGAGCCGCGCTCTCGGGCATAGGGACGCCGACCCGCACAGCCCTTGTCACTCCGACGAGCGTGCGCAAGAGTTCATCGGCGTCGTCGACTCCACGAAACAACATCGCGGCTCCGACACGGCTTCCTGCGACATCGACTAAGACCGACGAGAGGCCAAGGATTCGCTCCACCGGCCCTTGGACCTAGCGTACGCTCTGTGCGCTTGCAAGCCGGATATAGGACGTTCGCCTGCAGATTCGTCCGATCACCGCGACGCGTAATGGTCGGTGATGCCGCTCCTCGAGAAGGGATACGGCAATCGCGATCGGAAGGACGACGGTCGTGGCCGGCGCACGAGCGTTGGGAGATCGGTGCCGAGCACCGACCGAAGAAGTTCGTCGGATTGCTCCCGATCCCGACCGGCAGTAACGCCTTCGTGATTCGCCTCACAGAACTATCTGATAGATCGCTACTACGACC
>DATCDR010000161.1:0-38567 GCA_036510575.1 Acidimicrobiales bacterium
AGTTTGCGGAGATGCGGCGGATGGGAATCCGCACCGTCATGATCACGGGCGACAATCCACTTACCGCGGCTGCGATCGCGCAAGAAGCAGGGGTTGACGACTATCTCGCGGAGGCGACGCCTGAGGCCAAGATGGCGCTCATCGTGTCCGAGCAGGAGGGCGGCAAGCTTGTCGCGATGACCGGGGACGGTACGAACGATGCCCCTGCGCTTGCCCAAGCCGACGTCGGGGTTGCGATGAACACCGGGACGACCGCGGCGAAGGAGGCCGGCAACATGGTCGACCTTGACTCGAACCCGACAAAGCTGATCGACATCGTCGAGATCGGCAAGCAGCTCTTGATCACTCGGGGATCGCTCACAACGTTTTCGATCGCTAACGACATCGCCAAGTACTTCGCGATAATCCCCGCACTCTTTGCCGGGGCCTACGCCACGAGCGGCAACAAGCCGCTCGAGGTGCTGAACGTTATGAGGTTGCATTCGCCACAAAGCGCGGTGCTCTCGGCGGTGATCTTCAACGCGTTGGTGATCGTCGCACTGATCCCGCTTGCACTTCGCGGCGTCAAGTTCCGAGCCGCCGGCTCGGCGTCGATTCTTCGCCGCAACGTCCTTATCTACGGCGTCGGAGGGGTTATCACGCCCTTCTTGTTCATCAAGCTCATCGACCTCATCCTCACGGCGCTGCACGCGTACTAATGGAGACCTACTGATGCCTACCAACCTGATTCGATCGCTCACCTTCTCGGTGATCGTGCTTGCGCTCACCTTCGGCTTCGCCTTCGCCGGAGTCGGTGTGTCCCAGCTCTTCTTTCGTCACCAGGCCGACGGGTCCATCAGCGCGGCGGGCTCGACGTTGATCGGACAGAACTGGGCCGCCGCTAGCTGTCCAGGGCACGCGCTCGGCAGCTGTGTTTTCCACGGGCGGCCCGACGACACCGGCCCGTACGCGGCAGCCCCGAAAGAGCATGCGTCCGGCGGCGACAACCCGCTCGTCGCGAATGGCGTCGGTGGGGAGTCCGCAGCGACGAACCTCGGACCGCGTTCGAAGGTGCTCCTCGCGAACACCGAGGAACTCATCGCCTACTGGCACAAGCTTGGCGTCGACCCGACGACTGATCTCGTCACCACCTCTGGAAGCAGCTACGACCCGGACATCACCGCGTCGGACGCGCTGGTGCAGGTTCCGATGGTCGCTAAGGCCACCGGCATCGCGCCGTCCACGCTTCGACACCTCATTTCCGTGGAGAATCACCCTGCGGAGCTCGGATTCCTCGGCAGCAGCTACATCGACGTACTGCAGCTGAACGAGGCACTCGTGAAACTACGCTGAGTGAGCCGGGGCGCGGTGATCCCGCGTAGGAACCCAGACGCGCTGACAGCTCCCCGTCAGCGGGCCGCGACGGGGACTCGATGGAACGGTTGACGAGATGAGTGGCGACCTGATCGGCTCGACGGCGGACGACGACCTGACCGGCGTCGTAGAGGCCGCAGGTCATTTCCGTATCTACCTCGGGGCCGCTGCCGGGGTCGGGAAGACCTTCGCGATGTTGAACGAGGGAAATCGCCGGCATGGTCGTGGAACCGATGTGGTGATTGGCTTCGTCGAGACGCACGGTCGCCCGCACACGATCGAGCTCACCACCGACCTTGAGGCGGTGCCACTCGTCACCACCGTGTATCGGGGTACGACCTTTGAGGAGATGAACCTCGACGCGGTTCTCGAGCGGCATCCCGAGGTCGTGCTCATCGATGAGCTCGCGCATACGAACATTCCGGGATCTGGGCGGCACGCCAAGCGCTGGGAGGACGTGCTCGAGATTCTCGAGGCGGGTATCGACGTGATCACGACCGTCAACATCCAGCATCTTGAGAGCATCGCCGACGCCGTTGAACGGATGACCGGGACCCAGGTACGTGAGCGGGTGCCCGATTGGGTCGTGCGAAAGGCCGACCAGATCGAGCTCGTGGACTCCTCGCCGGAGCAGCTCCGACGGCGCATGCTGCACGGCAATATTTACCCCAAGGAGAAGGTTCCCCAGGCACTGGCGAACTTCTTTCGTTCCGACAATCTCATCGGCCTCCGGGAGCTCGCGTTGCGATTTCTCGCTGACGAGACCGAGGAGGAGCTGCTCGAGCACCTTCGCCGTCGCCAGGACCAGACGCTCTGGGAGACGACGGAGCGGATCATGGTAGGGGTGACGAATGCCGCCGGATTCGACCTCATCGTGCGACGAGCAGCCCGCATGAGCGCCAGGTCCAAGGGAGAGCTCCACGTCGTCCACGTCGTCCGAGGTGACGCCGTCGTACGCTCTGGTGAGAATCCGATCGAGACCACGCGACGCGTGGCGATCGATGTCGGTGCACACTGGGTCGAGCTACAAGGGGACGATGTTGCCGCGACGCTCATGGACTTCGCGCGCCGAACCCAGATCACCCAGATCGTCCTCGGCGCTAGTAGACGCAGCAGGTGGCGCGAGATCTGGTCGGGCGGCTCGATTGTCTGGAAGGTGCAGCGTCTCGCCGCCGCCGAGAGCGTGGACCTCCACATCATCGCGAGAATCGCGCTGCCAACAGATCTCGGGTCCACTACCACGCGCGCGGCACGCGGTGACCGGGAGGCTCCGGTCGACTGAGGACGGCAAGGTACTCGAGTTTGAGGGGCTCCGAGGTGAGTGAACGCCGGCGAGCCCGGCGAAGCGCAGCTGCGAACACCTGGCGAGTGCTTATCGGTCGGCCGCTTCGCAATAGCGAGGCGGCGAAGGAACAGATAACCCCCGTTGAAGGATTGTCCGCGCTTTCGCTCGACGCACTGACGTCGGTGGCGTACGGACCGGAGGCGATCGTCGTCGTGCTGGCCGTCGCAGGCGGCGGCGCACTCCATTTGGTGTTGCCGATCACGCTTGCGATCATCGGACTCCTCTGCGTCCTCGTCTTCTCCTACCGCCAGGTCATCGATGCATATCCGGGTGGCGGTGGCGCGTACGCGGTCTCGCGCGCAAACTTCGGACCTCGGGTCGGACTCGTGGCCGGCGCGTCGCTGATCGTCGACTACACACTTACGGTCGCGGTTTCGATTGCAGCGGGCGTCGGGGCGCTCACCTCGGCATTTCCTGGGCTCATGTCGGTCAGGGTGCCGATATGTCTCGCGATACTTGCCGTCGTCACGCTGTTCAACCTTCGCGGCCTCGGTGAGGCGGCCCGAGCCTTCCTGCTCCCAACCATGGTCTTTATCGTGGGACTGCTGGCGATCATCGCGATCGGCCTCGTGCATCCGCTTGCGCTCCACGCCGTCCAGCCCGGACGCCCACTACTTGCTACGCATGGACTGCAGACCGTTGGCATTCTGCTTGTCTTGAAGGCTTTCTCAGCGGGGTGCAGCGCGCTGACCGGTGTCGAGGCGATCGCAAACGGTGTCCCACTCTTTAAAGCGCCGCGCGAGCAGCGAGCGAAGCGGACCGAGCTACTGCTCGGCGTGATTCTCGGAACCATGCTGCTCGGCTTGGCCGTGCTTGCTAGCCGCTGGCACGTTGGCCCTCGATCGGGACAGACGGTGCTTAGCCAGATCATGGCCGACGCGGTTGGCCGCCACTGGGCGTATTACATCGTCTCGCTGACGATCACGATGGTGCTGGCCCTCGCCGCGAACACCTCTTTTGGCGGGCTTCCAGTTCTCGCAAGCCTTCTCGCCCGCGACGACTATCTGCCGCACCTTTTCGCGCTACGCGGCGATCGCCAGGTCTTTGCGAACGGCATTTGGGCGCTCGCGGTCTTGTCGGGCGCGCTTTTGGTAGCAGTGGGCGGCAACACGAACAGCTTGATTCCACTGTTCGCGATCGGAGTGTTCACGGGCTTCACGCTTGCCCAGAGCGGATTGGTCGTGCACTGGTGGCGCACCAGACCACCGCACTGGCGACATCGCGCCGGGATCAACGCGCTGGGCGCGACGATGACAGCGGTCGCGACGATCGTCTTTCTCTTCTCGAAATTCCTCGAGGGCGCGTGGGTCGTAGTTGTGGCCGTTCCCTGCTTCGGTTTGCTGTTTGTACGCGTGCGCGCTTACTACCTGCGCGCGGGCGTCGCGCTCGGACTCGGTCGTCGCCAGGAGCATCCCCGCGCGCGCCATTCGCTGGTGATCGTGCCGGTGACCGCGGTTTCGCGTCTCACCCTCTACGCGCTCTCTGAGGCGCTCTCGCTCGGGAGCGAGGTCATCGCGGTCACGGTCGTGATGGAGGGTGGCGAGCTTGGCGCTGCACAGGGGAACGCGCTCGCGGCAGAGTGGGCGAAGTGGGATCCCGGCGTTTCACTTCAGGTGCTGCAAACCGAGTACAGCTCGGTCGTCGAGCCGATCACGGCGTTCATTGACGAGCTCAGAGCAGCCGACGATAGGCAGATCGTCGTGTTGATTCCAACGGTCATCCCTGATCGAGTCAGGTACCGGATACTTCACAATCAGATAGACCTGGTCCTCTCCGCCGCGCTGCGATCGCGTCCCGACGTCATCGTCGCCCGCGTGCAGCTACCAACGAGCGCGTTGAAAGAGCGACGGGCTTCGCGCCGCTCGGGGTCCGGCAACTCCACTTCGCGGACATCTTCACCGCGTCGTTCTCGCTAGTTTCCTTTGCCCGACATCGGGTCCGGAGTTGTGACGCCAGCGACGGCGTTGCGGCCGGTCCTCTAGCGCGCCTAAGGGATAAATTCAGGCGAGCTCGACCGCTTTCGGCCGCGCCGACCTCGCTGGTGCGTCGGGCGACTCGGGCGGGAGCATGGAGCCAGCGAGGCGACCGAGCCTCGCCAGCCGCTCTACCTCCTGGCGCCGGAACGACGGGCCCTCGAAGCGGCACGCGAGCACACACGTGTGTTCGTCGACCGGCGCGGCAGCGAGCGACAGCCTCTCGGAGTGCAGTGACGAGGGGACCCAGTTATCGTCCGCGTCGAGCGTTGTCGCTTCCTTTAGTGGCATCCACGGCAAGCTCGTCCAGCGCACTCGTGGGCCATTCGGGCTTGCGTGGGTTACAGCCACCCCAGAGCCTGCTGAGGAGATGATCACTGCCCAGTCGCAGACGATGATCGCCGGCACAAGGCGCGCGAGGAGTTCAAGGCTCGGTCGCGGACTCGTCGCGAGCGTCGAGATCAGCTCCAGCTCGCGGTGGAGCTCGACTTGTGGGGTCACGCGCACGCAGTCCAGGATGATCCCGGCTTCGGCGCTGAGCGCCTGTGTGATCTCGACGGGGTCGAGGTCGTCGACTTGGATCACGAAGTCATCGACGACCGAGGTGCCCTCACGGTCGACTACGTCCATCGCGAGGATGTTGCCGCCGATGCGAGCAATCGCCGCGGTGGCTGCCGACAGCGATCCGGGCCTGTCGTCGAGAATGAGTCGAATAAGTACTTGCATCGCTGCCGCCTCCTTGTGGCCACGATGGCAGGTTTTGATTTCTGCAGTTCGCCGCGACGGTTACGTGCGCGTGAAGATTTCTTCCGCGTCGATGAGGCCAGCCGAGCAGTGCTGCGGTGACATCGCGCAAGTCAGCGTGGCTGCGCGTACGAGGAGGAGCGCGACTCGTCCTAGGAGATCAAGGGCATCTTGCGGGCGAGTACTTCGAGCTTCGCGAGCGGGGCGATCGTGAACATCTGTACCTGGTCCGTGCCGTCTAGGACGTAGAGGTACCGCTCCGTGCCGATCACATAGCTGTAGGCGAACGACTTGATCCCGGTGATCGTCCGGAGCTGATGCGACGGAGCGTTCGATGCCTTGACGGCGGCAAAGGACGCCGCCGTGGCCGGGACGTAGTTGATCGTCACTTCATTGGCGGCCCTGCCGCTATTGCCGTAGTAGGAGCAGATGAGCGCTTTGGGGTTCGTTTCTGGGTGCACCGAGGTCACGTGCGCCGCATCGATGCCGAGTGCGGCGTTGATCGTCGCGATGCCTAGCGTGCCACACGTCGCAGTCGCCGCACCCGCTTGGAGTGCGCTCATTCCCGTGCCGGCAAGGACGATGGCTCCGACGGCGATAAGACGGAGTCGATTCAGCCAATGACGCGTCACCGCAATCTCCTTGACCGGCTCATTCGAATGCTGCGCAGCATATTCGCGTGGCTCTAGTGACCTATGTCCGGTCCGCCGGCTGGGGTGAGCTCGAACGTCGAGGTCGGCGATATTTGCCCGAAGCGCTCGACCGGTTAGGAGCTTGATGGACGGCGAAGAAGTTCCGGCTGAACCCGGTAGCGACGGCGCTGTGCACCTCGTGTATGGGTTCACGATCGAGCAGACATTGCGAGCTGGGCCCGGCGCGATCTTCGTCGCGTGGACGGAGGCCTTCGATACCTGGTTCGCGCTGCCCGGCGCTATCCGCATGACTCCACGCGTTGGAGAGCCGTACTGGTTCGATGTCGAACACGATGGCGAACGGCACCCGCACACGGGCGATTCACCGCGCTCGAGCCTGCCAGCCTGGTTAGCCAGACATGGGTCACCGGTAGGGGCGGCACCGACGGGTCCGAGACGCTGCTGACAATCGAGTTTGGAGTCGGTGGCGCCCGGGACGCGGATTCGACTGACCCACAGCGGCTTCTATGACGAAGCGACGTCGGACCGACACGCCGAAGCGTGGCCTCAGATTCTCGACCACCTGGACGAGGTGCTCTCCGGCGGCATTTGAGACGCCAGACGTTTGCGATCTCGCCATCTGCTCCGAACGCGGCTCCAGGCGCCGAAGCGGTTTCTGACCCAGAGGTGAGCCCGCCCCGAGATCAGTGTGTGAGCGCGGCGGCCAGCCCATCGACGTCGATGACGGTGACGGTGAGCGCTGAGTGCCCACTGCGCTTCAGCACGGAGGGCACCTTCTCACGGAAGTGCACGCAGACGCCCGCCCGCTTGTTGGTCCCGAATGTGAGCCCGTCATCGGCCATTGACAGTCGCGGTCCTACCGCGGTCCACCACCGATAGTCGCGGGTGACGTGTGCATCTTCGATGTTGTCGAGTGGCGTCTCGAGCTTGAAAAGCCCGAATTTCGCGATAAACGAGGTGTCGGTCAAGGTGACGCCATCACGTCCAGGTCGCACGCCGCACGGCAATAACAGCGGGAGATATCGCTTCTCGACGCGGTACTTGAAAACTTGCGGCATAGGCCACGTCTCCTCTGTGTTTCCGTAACGACGTTACCTGCCTCGAGAATCGGCCGCCGTTCGATGTCGGAACGACGCGTTCAACGCCGCCGGCAGCCGGCATCGATGGCGCGCAGCCAGGCTTTAGGAAGCTCATCCGACGTGGGTTTGGATCGTGGTGTCGCGACGGACGAGAAATAATCGAGTGGGCCGAGCTGTTGTCTTTTGTATGAAGATCGAGATTTTCTCCGACGTCGTGTGTCCGTGGTGTGCGATCGGCAAGCGTCGATTCGAAGCAGCGCTCGGCGAATTCAGCCACGCGGACGAGGTGGACGTGCACTGGCGCGCCTTTGAGCTCGATCCCTCGGCGCCGACAGTGCCTGATCCAGGCGTCGATACCGCGGCGCATCTGGCCGCGAAGTACGGCATGACGAGAGAGGCCGCTGTCGCCTCCCGGGAGAAGTTGGCGGCGATGGCAGCCCTCGACGGCCTGGACTTTCACTTCGAGAAGACAAAGCGCGGGAATACCTTCGACGCGCATCGGCTCTTGCACTACGCGTATGAGGTCGGGCTCCAAGACGAGTTGAAGGAGCGTCTCTTTGTCGCGTACTTCACGGAGGGCGCGTTGATCAGTGACCGCGCGACGCTCGTCCGTCTCGGCGGAGAAATAGGGCTGGACGAAGCTAAGAGTGCGGATGTACTCGATGAGGATCGGTACGCGGCCGAGGTTCGTGAAGACGAGCTCGAGGCCCGCACGCTCGGGATCAACGGCGTGCCGTTTTTCGTCATCGATCGTCGCTACGGCATCTCCGGGGCGCAGAGCCCTGCCGCCATTCTGCAGGTTCTAGGTGAGGCATGGGCGAAGTCGCACCCGCTCACCGTCATGTCGGACGATCCCGGCCTGGCATGTGAGGGCGACGCCTGCTCGATCTGATCGCGTCGCCACCCTACGATGGGTGAGCCGAATCGGGGTGGAGGCGATAGCTTCGCCTGGGACTGTATCGGTCATCGACCGAGCAGCGCGTACTGCATCGCCGTCTCCTAGGACGTCAGTGCTCGTCGGGCACGTCGCCGACGATCACGCCATTTCCGCTCGGCCAGTTCACGTAGCGCCACGAGAGGTTCAACAACGCCGACACCCGGTTGCGCCCGCCGAGGAGCGTGACGATGTGGAGCCCGAGCCATGCGAGCCATGCGATCGTGCCCGTGAGCCGGATGTCTCGGGGCAACTGCACCACGGCAGCGCGTCGGCCGATCGTCGCCATCGTGCCCTTGTCGTGGTAGTGCAGCGACTCGGTCGCGTCCCCCTCGATCAGTCGTCGGATCTGGAGGCCTGCATGTCGACCGGTCTGGATGGCGGGCTGGGCGAGCTGTGGGAGTGGATCGTCAGAGGTGATGGCGACGTCACCGACTGCGAAGACGCGGTCAAGCCCGAAGACCCGAAGATCCTCGCGCACCGCGATGCGGCCGCCACGGCCTTGTGGCAGACCCCAGTTCTTCACGGCGACGCCGGCAGCCCAGACAGTGAGATTCGCTTCCACCGTCCGTCCGTCTTCGAGGGTGATCTCGTCGTTGCCGACGTGTGAGACCGAGGTGTTCGTCCAGACTTCGACACCGCGCCGCTCGAGTTGCCGGAGGGTATATCGGCGAAGGTGACTGTCGAAGGGTCCGAGCACCTCAGGGCTCTGCTCAACGAGGATGACGCGGAAGGTGGCAGGATCGATCTCTGGGTAGAAAGCCCGGAGCCCCGAGTCGCGAAGTTCGGCCAGCGTGCCCGCCATCTCGACGCCGGTCGGACCTCCACCGATGACCACGATCGTGAAGCTGGCCCCCTTCCCTGCAGCGAAGTCCTCCAGGTGTCCCATCAGCTGGTCGCGCAAGGCCACGGCGTCGCCTCGGCGGTAGAGCGAGAAGGTGTGTTCGGCTGCTCCTGGAACGCCGAAGAAGTTCACGCTCGACCCCGTGGCCACGATCAGGTAGTCGTAGGGAAGTACCCCGCCGTCTCGAAGCGTGACCTGTTGGGAATCGGAGTCGATCGTGACCACCTCGCCACGGCGGAAATGGGATCTGTTCTTCCGCGTGAAGGTCCGGATTGGATACGAGACGTCGCCTGGGTCGATGCCCCCCGTCGCGACTTGGTACAGCAGTGGCTGGAATGTGCTGTAGACGTTGCGATCGACGAGCAGCACGTCTGCGCCTGATCCTGAGAGTGCCCGCGCGGCCGACAGTCCGGCGAACCCGGCACCGACGATGACAACCTTCGGCGCTGACGACACGCTGGCGAGCACACTCCTTGTCTAGTGCAGAACGGCCGGGCTCGAAGGCGGCGTCTTTGCTTCGCCGCCGCGGCCGGGAAGTCGGGTGGAAGCGGGCGGTGGCCTATGCAGCGAAGGTCCTGGACGGGTCTTCGCGTCGTCGATCACCCATTCGGCGGCCAAGGTGTTAGGAATGACCGATGCGGGAAATGTCGCGCCGGGAGTCGGCTCTCGTCAGGTCCGCCATCGGCGTGCTCGTCGCTGTCGTCACCGTCGCCTCAGGAATCGTGACGTTCAAGACGGCTCAAGCCTCGGCGTCGACCGCGCCGAAGTACCTGCTGGCTGTCGGCGACTCGTTGGCAGCTGGCTACCAGCCGACCGACGGTGCCTCCCTCCCCCCGCTTGACCAAGGTTCGGGCTATCGCGATCAGGGATATCCGGGTAGCTACGCCGCAGATCTGGCGACCTCACGAGGGCTCGCGCTGGTGGACCTCGCGTGTCCGGGCGAGACCACGTCGTCGATGCTCGCGACTCCAGCTCAGCTCTTGTGCGGGGAGCTCTACAAGGCCGAGTTCGGGGTCACGTCACAGATTTCAGCCGCTGAGTCCTTCTTGTCGCGTCATCGGGGACGCGTCGGGCTCGTCACGATCGATATCGGTGCGAACGATATCGATCATTGCGTGACTACCTCGAAAGTGAACACGGCCTGCCTCGGGGCAGCTGACCTGGCGGTGGTGAAGAATCTCGATCGGATACTGACGCTGCTCGTCGCGGCAGTGCACCACTCCGATCCAGGTGCCCGTGTCGTTGGCATGAACTACTACGACCCGTTTCTCGGACTTGAGTTTTCTCCAGGCGGCGTAAAGGGCGATGAGCTCGCGCTCGGATCGGTGTTGGCGACCAACGCGTTCAACAGCGAACTCGATGCCACCTTCGCCAAGTTCGGCGTACCCGCGGTGGACGTCGCCGCCGCCTTCAAGGTGAACGCCCTTACGCCGCTCGTCCGATTCGACGGGAAGACGCTTCCAGAAGATGTCGCCTCGACGTGCCAGCTCACCTGGATGTGCCCGGTGGCCGCACGTAAGTCGCAAGATATTCACCCGAACGCCGCTGGCTATCGCACAATTGCCGCGGCGTTCGAACGCCGTCTCGCCGCTTGACTCACTTGCCCGCTAGCGGCCTCCTCCAGGCCGCGAGGTGCATGGTTACAACCTGATGATCGAAGGGTCGGCCTGGGTGATGATCTCGACCAGCACGGTGCGCCCGGCGCGCACCTCGGCGAGTGCCTTTTCCAGCATCGCTCCGAGATCATCGGGGTCCTCGACGCGAAATGCCGTAGCGCCGAGCGCGGTCGCAACGTCGGCATAGCTTCCAGAGAGGTGCTTGATGTTGAACAGCTCCTGGGCCACCGGCTGCATCTTCTCGTAGTTGCCCATCTCGGAGTTGTTGATCACTACGCAGCAGATCGCGATGCCGTGACGAACGCCCGTCTCGAGGTCGAGTCCAGACTGGCCGAACGCGGCATCACCCATCAGGTTGACGACGACCTTGTCCGGGCAGGCGAGCTTGGCACCGAGCGCGAGCCCGAGCGACGACCCGAGCGGGGTTGAGTTCCCCCAGCCGAGGTAGCTCCGTGGCCCGCCGGAGACGTACCAGGCGGCGAGGTGATCGCGAGGGTAACCCGAGTCGTGCGTGATGATTGTCTCCTCCGGGTCGAGCGCGCTCATCAGCTCGGCGACCACACGGAGCGGGTTGATCGGCACGGAGGTCGATCCGAGCTTGTCCGACCACGTCGTTAGTGCCTGCTCTCGCATCTGGGCGATTTCGCCTCTAACACCGCTTGATCGGGAGCTCCGCACGCCCTGGTGGTGCAGCTCGTCGCGGAGCTGGGTGAGGACAAGCCTTGCATCGCCGACGAGCGCGCATGCGAGGGGGTACTCCATGGCCAGATCATCCGGGTCGTTCGTGCATTGGATCATCTTTTTGCCGGCCGGGATCGTGAAGCTGCCGAGCGTCTTTGAAAGACTCGATCCGATGCTGAAAATCAGGTCGGCCCCAGGGACGAACGCCTGGATGCCCGGGCTGACGCCGGCGCCTCCAGCGCCGATCGAGAGCGGGTGCCGTTCGGGAAACGCGCTCTTCGCCGTGTAGGTAGTGGCCACCGGAGCGTCGATGAGCTCCGCGAACTCGACCAGCTGATCGGTAGCTTCTGCCCACAGCACGCCTTGGCCGACGTGGATGACCGGTCGCTTCGCGCCAAGCAAGAGCTCGATCGCGCGTGCAACCGCCTCGGGGTCCGCGGCGCTTCGGGTGGACTCGGGCGCGACGTAATCGAATAGGTCGTCGGAGAACTGCTCGGTCTGCACGTCGCGAGGCATCTCGAGTACGACGGGACCGGGTCGTCCCGAGCGGAGCTTCGCGAATCCTCGACGAAGCTGTTCGGGGACAGAGGCGGCCGTCTCAAAGCGTGCCGACCACTTTGAGATTGGCCGGTATGCCTCGACTGCGTCGAAGTTCGTGCGGAGCCCGAGCCGGTCACGGGCAGAGCCGCCGGGCAGGAAGAGCAGTGGGACCGAGTCGGCGTAGGCCTGCGCGATTCCTCCGAAGGCGTGCTCGGCGCCGGGACCGCCCTGGACGAGGCAGACCCCGATCTGGCGGCCATTTCGCGATCGCGAGTAGGCATCGGCCATGTTGATGACCGAGCGCTCCTCTCTCCCGACGATCGGCTTGATGCCTACCTCGGCTAGTGAGTCGATCAACGGATTCGAGGGGAAGCAGAACACGAGCTCCACACCCTCACGCCTAAGGACTTCAGCGACTGCTTGACCACCGTTCATTGGGCCACCTTTCCGTAGTTATCTTGCCCGACACGGACGCGAGGCGTCGCCGTGACATGCACAAGCCTCGTGTGGCGATGACCACTTGAGCCCGCCTGGGCACGAGAGCATCGAGGTGAGCCGTCCCTTGTTGCCGAGCAGGTGCGCGAGCGGCGACACGATTGTTCATCGGTTCGTCTTCGGGCACTCGTTGTGCTCGGGCAGTCACGCTCGAAGGGGTCAATCAGATGATCGTGAATGATTGCTCGATCGAGCCCGATCGGCACGAAACTGAAGCTTTCGCAGTTCCTGCGCGCGTGCTCGGACCGATCTCCCACTGCCAGGTGACGTTGCCGGACTGATTCGCCTGAGCCGGCCCAAGGCCCTTCGATTCACTGCTGTAGCCACTCGGGAGTTGGACCGAGAGCGCACATGAATCACCTGGCTCGCTCGAATGCGCGACGAGAGAGTCCTCGGCACCTGGTGCGATGGAGCTCCGGAACGAGATGATGCTGACGCCCGACACGCCTTGTGGTGGTGGCGGGGAGGTCGATGGCGCGCCCACCGTCGTTCCGACGGCGAAGTCGGAGGTCACGGCGCGTCGCACAGCTTGGATGGCAGCGATCGAGGTCGTGACCACGCCGAGCTCCCGGTTGTAGGAGAGCGATGACGTAGAGAAGTTTTCGCTGCCGATGAACACGGTGCCGGACCGGAGTGAGCAGTCAACGCAGATCACCTTGGCGTGGACGTAGATCCGCGCCCTCGAGAGCACTCGGACGTGATCGCCGGACTTAGCGAGCTCGGCGAGGGCGCTTGTCCAAGACGGAGCCTCGGTCAAGACGATCTCCACGTTGACGCCGCGTCGCGCGGCATCAGCTAGTGCCTGTTCGATCGTCGCGGAGTCCATCTCTTCGTTCTCTACGAGCAGGCTGGTTCGCGCCGCGGAGATCAGCGCGACGAGCTTCTGCGTGGATCCAGGGCTCCATACCAGTCCGCCGGCTGGGACTCCGGCGCCGGGATTGCCGCCGAAATCCGAACTGAATGTGGCGGTGATCGCGTCGACGTCGCGTGATGTCGAGTCTGCGACCCAGAAGTCGCGCGTAGTCGCGTACTCCGAGGCGACCAGGTTCCCGGACCCGATGTAGGCGGTTCGGTCATCGACCACGACGTATTTCGCGTGGAAGATCTGGTTCGATCGTGCCCAGACGACGTGTACTCCGCCGGCTGAAAGAACCGAGGCCGCAGCAGCGTTCACACTCTTGCCCGAGTACGCGCTGTCAAGGATCACGCGAACGTCGACGCGAGCCCTGGCACGACTAACGAGCGCTGACTCGGTGATCGGGTCGCGGAGCTCGTAGATAGACATATCGACGCTGTGTCTCGCCGAGTTGATCGCTGCGACCAAGAAACCGTACCCAGCTGCAGGCTCGGTCCAGACCGCGGCGACGTTCGATGTGCCAGGCGTCGGCGACTCGGCTGCCGCGCCGCCTGCCGCAGCCACTCCAGATCCGAGCAGGCAGACGGAGACGGCGAGCGAGCAACGAACAAGGAGGTGTCGAGGTCGCTCTCTCGTCGCCATCGGTCCCCGGAGCAAGCGCCGTTTGCCTGCGTACCAAGCTGGAGCCGTGGCCGGTCGCAATTCGCCGACGACGGCTTTTCTACGAGGTTCGGTGGAGCGCGATGACGGGGATGACGCGTGTAGTTCTCCGCTCGTAGTCGCCGAAGGTGGGGAACTTCGCCACCTGGCGGCTGTAGAGCTCGTCGCGCTCCTGCCCGGTCAGGACTTCTGCGCGTACCTCGAAGGTCTCGTCACCAGCTTCCACCGTCGCCACACCGGCCGCTGCCAGATTCTTGAACCAGTCCGGGTTCTCGGGCGCGCCCTGGTGGGACGCAAAGACGATGAGTCGTTCGCCGTCGGGGAGGTACTGCATCGGCGTCACGTACTTACGCCCACTCGAGCGCCCCGCGGTCGTCAGCAATAACAGGTGGGCGTCCTTGAACTTCTCCTCGGCGACCTTTCCGCCATTTTTTCGGAATTCCTCGGCGAGTATCCGGTTGCGCTCGTTCTGATCGACCACAGTGACCTCCAAGGTCGTTGCAATTCATTCGAATATCTGGGCGCCTTCCGCCCGGGCCGACAGCCTAAGCGTCTACGTCGCCACGCCGAGCTCACCGGCTGACTGGTTCGCCCGGTCCGAGTGGATGACGCGGTATCCCCGGATCGGGCGAACCGTCGTTTCGCGTCGGCCGGCCCTGGGCGTCGATAACCCGCCAGCGGCTCGTCCGCATCGTCTGGACACGTCGAGCAATCCCGCGCCCCGACGCTCGGATCACGAGATGGCGTACTGGGCCGATCATCAACAAGAGACCGAGCGCGTCGCCAACGAACCCAGGTACGCAGATGAGTACTCCGCCAGCGAGGACGACCAGTCCGTCGAAGAGCTCTCGCGTCGGTACCTCGCCTCGGGCGAGTCGTTCCTGGGTGTGGACGAGTACTCCGAAACCGACGCGGCGCACCACGAATGGTCCGAGCGCGCTGACTCCTATCAGAATTGCCAGAGCCCAGAAGAAGCCGATCTGGTCCGCGACCGCGACAAACGCGGCGATTTCGGCACCGATGACGACCAGAACGCCGAAAAAGAACACACTTCAGGGTATCGCCGCATCAAGCATGAGAGACCGCGGTAAATCCTCTGGCGATCACCGGCCGTCTCTGTCGCTTCCTACGGCGGGCTGCACTCCTCGACTCGACATAGACGAGAACGTCGCTCCCCCAAACGTTCCCTGGCGTGGTTTCATCCGAGCGAGTCCTCGGGTAATGGTCGCGCCGCTAGTTGGTGTCGTTACGCGGCCCTGTCGAGGAAGTAATGGCCCTGATCGAGATCGTCGAGGAGCCCCGGCTGTGAGGGATGCCAGTTGAGCAACTCGCGGCTTCTCTCGCTCGAAGCGGGGCTATCCAAGCCCAGGAAACCAGCGAGAAAGCCGAAGTGTTCGCTCGCGTCTTCGGGCGATATGGAGGTAACCGGTAGGTCAAGGTGTCGTCCTATTACCTCGGCGATCTGGCGGAGTGGGACACCTTCTTCAGCGACTGCGTGCAACGCCGAGCCGGCTGGCGCCTTTTCCAGCGCCAACTTAAAGAGGTGAGCGACGTCGAGGCGGTGCGTAGCGGGCCACCGGTTGGTACCGTCACCGATGTATCCCGAGACGCCTGTGGCGCGGCCTACGCCGACTAAGGCCGCCATGAAGCCGTTGTCGCCGTCGCCGTGACACGTCGGCGGCAGCCGAACGACACAGGAGCGAACGCCCTCGGACGCAAACGAGATCGTGAGTTGCGCAGTGCCCAGCCGAGTCTGTGGCCCGCCGTGTGGAATGGTCGCGTTTGGCTCGAGCTCACGACCATCTGCTTCGGTTGCCACGCGGCCTGGGGCGAGTCCGAGCGTTCCCGAAGCGATAAGAAATGGGCGATCCGATCCCGCAAGCACCGCTCCGAATGTCTCAACCACGCGGCGATCCGCGTCTGATGCGCCTTGGAAGTCTCCAGAGAAGGCCTCGTCGTGCTTGAAGGCCAAGTGGATGACCCCGTCTGCGGCCTCGGCGGCACGTTTCAGAGTGTCGAGGTCGTCGAGCGTGCCGCGATGCACCTCAACGCCTGCAGCGATGAGAGCGTCCGCCGAGGCGCCAGAGCGCGCAAGACCGCTTACGTGATGGCCAGAACCGATTAGCTCAGGCACGACTGCGGAGCCGATCCATCCGGACGCTCCGGTGACAAAAACACGCATGTGCAGGACCTCCCGTAGGTGCCCATCCCAGGTAGTCGCGGGGTGGGTGATGTCAGTTACTGCCATCACCTTAGCGGTAATGTCAGCCTCTGTCATCACGGACTACAGTCGGGGCGTGGCGCGTTGGAAACCAGACAGCCGTGGCAGGCTCGAGCAAGCGGCGCTCGCGCTCTACGACGAGCGCGGCTTTGAGAGCACCACCGTTGCAGAGATTGCGGCGCGTGCAGGATTGACGGAAAGAACATTCTTCAGATACTTCGCTGACAAGCGCGAGGTTCTCTTCGGGGGAGCGAGCGCGTTGCAAGAGCTCCTCGTCACTGCTGTTGTCGCCGCGCCCGCCGATGCCGCGCCCCTAGCCGCCGTCGGCGGGGCGCTCGAGGCCGCTGGCGCACTTTTACAGCAGCGACGCGAGTTCTCCCGACAGCGCCAGGCGGTAATTGCGTCGAATGTCGAGCTGCACGAGCGTGAGCTGATCAAGCTCGCCACGCTCGCCGTCGCTCTCGCGGATGCACTGCGAGAACGTGGAGTGAGAGATCCGGCGGCGAGCCTGACTGCCGAGGCGGGCATCGCGGTCTTTCGAGTCGCGTTTGAGCGTTGGGCAGACAATCCCCACGAGCGCGACCTTCCACAACTGATCCGAGAGTCCCTAGACGAGCTGCGGGCGGTGACGGCAGTTCAGTGATCTACCCGATCGCCAGCCAAAAGCCGGAGAGCACGAGCCAAATTGGGTTCAGGATCGTGGGCACGTCGTGAGCCTCTCACCGTGTGCCCAGTAGTGCGCGGTCTCGCACACGCGACTGCATGCCGACGCTCCCGAATCACCCGATCAAGGGCCCGATGCGCCACCACGAGGTTGGCCAGCAGCGGTGGGATACTCACCGGTGTGGCCTTTGACGAAGCTCTCGCGGACCGCCTCCGCGAGATTCTCTACGGCGAAGACGGCCTTTCGGAAATGCGGATGTTCGGTGGGCTGGCCTTTCTTATCCACGGCAATATGGCCGTGAGTGTGAGCGGGCAGGGCGGGCTGATGCTCCGAGTCGATCCGGCCGATCCCCGCGACCTCGCCAATCGACCGGCGGCACAGCCCTTTGTCATGCGTGGTCGTGCGATGGAGGGTTGGCTTCGAATTGGGCTGGAAGGTATCCGAACACGGAGACAGCTTGAACGTTGGGCGGAGATCGGTGTCGCATATGCACGCTCGCTGCCTCCGAAGTAGTCGGAATGACCGGACGCTCCTATGGATCGTCAAGTCGATGACGGCACACTTTCGAGAAGGCGAAAGAGCTCGCGAGCGACGTAACGCTTTAAGCATCGCTTGATCTCACGTGGTGTCTTGCCCTCCGCTGTGCGCCGTTTCACATAGGCCCTGGTCTCCTCGTCCCAGCGCAGCCTGGACAGGACGACCGTGTAGAAAGCCAAGTTGAGCTGGCGGTCGCCGAAATGGCTGAGGCGGTAGTGCGTCGTCACCTCGCCTGAGTTCGCAGGGATCGGCGCCACGCCGCCAAGTTTGGCAAAGGCCGCTTCGGAGTGGATCCGTCCAGGATGAGACCAGGCGCAGAGCACCGTCGCAGCAACGATTGGACCGACGCCCTTGCGTTCAAGCAGCTCCGGTCGCCACGCTCGGACGATGCCGAGGATCTCCTTCTCGTGGCGATCGGCTTCAGCCGAAAGCTCAAGGGCACGACGGGCGAGATCGCGCAACACCCCTGCGGTGGTTCGGGTTTCGAGATCCCACTCAGCCTGGACACGAAAACGCGCAGCGATGCGTGCCATCGCCAGTGTGCGCTTTCCTCGAAGCTTCGATCGCAACTGCTCTGGTGCGGCGATAACGAGACCGAAGAGCTGTTGCTGGGCCTCCACTGCCGCAGCGACCGCAGAACGCCTCGCCGCCAGCAGCACCGAGAGCGCTTGGCGTTCTCCGGTCGTCCGTGGCGTGCCGAGCTTGGCCCGGCTAAGCGCCTCTCGAGCGGCGCGGATCGCGTCAAGCGGATCCGACTTCGCGCCGTTGCGACGCTTTTGCCGCTCTGGCCGGTCGAGCTCGACAACGAGTTCCTCGACCTTCGCGAGGCGGCGGGCCAGTCCTGCGCCGTGGCTTCCGGTGCCCTCGATTGCCCAGGCCCGAAGGCCTGAGTGCTCGCCCGCGAATGCGACAAGCTCTTCATAACCCTCAGGCGTCGCCTCGACGGTGATCTCGCCGAGCACGCCGCCGGTGTGCGCATTGACCGCCGCTGCACTGTGGGTTCTGACATGGGTGTCGACGCCGATCACGACGTCGACGATCTCGGACAGACTGTCCATGCGTTGCTCCTTTGCCTGGAGGGGGACGTGGTCGGTTCCGATCCGGACGGAGAAAGGCAGGACTGTGATGGGACACGTCGCCGGCAGACACCCCGGAGACGGTCAAGCTCCTGATCAGGCCAGAGCTCCAACCGGGTCGGGGCCGGCAATCACGAGCGGACAAGTCCGCTAAAAGGCACGAAACCAGTCATAGGTTGAGTCACGCTTGCGATCACCGACCCACAGCCCAGCATCATCACTGAGCTGCAAGGTGGATCCTCACAGTCATAGGTCGTGATTCGATTCGCACGGGCCATCATTGGCGGTCGCTAGTTGCTGGATAGCTACCAAGGGTCATCGACAGATCGGCGACGCCGCCCCGAGACGGAGGCGCGCGACGCCGAGAGCACTTAGCGGAATCCGTTTCACATAATCCGATGCCGCATCGCTGGCGCGCCGCTTAGGTGAGCAGTGCCTTCAGGAGTGTTTGAAGACCTGGCGATTCCGCCAGCGCGTTTCGTAGCGATGGGATGTCTTCTGTGGCGACGATGAGCGGGCTTCGCTGGAACCCCCCGCGGAGGTTGTAGGAGCAGAAGCGGACTGCTTCGGTGCCATCGTCGTAGCGGAGCAGCTGGATCACCGGCTCATGCCATTCGTTGACGCATGAGACTTCTTCGACGACCGCACCCGATCCCCACGGCATAGTGAACGGTCGAGGTAGTTCGCGAGCCACGTCTCAGCGTATCGCCGCGTTGCGAGCGAAGGTTTTGGCGCGAGGTGGCTTTAGCGCGGGGAGCTCGCCTCGGCCCCCGGCACGGTGAGGGGGAAATCGAGGGAGGCGACGAACGCGATACTAAGGGTCATGGGAGCTGTGCAGCGGGGGCGCTTGTTAGGTGTCACGCTCGCCGGCTACCTCGTCGGCTCCTTCCCCTCGGCCGAGCTCGCGCAGCGAATCTCTGGTTCGACGGTGGATCTGCGCGAAGACGGCAGCGGCAATCCGGGGGCTACCAACGTCGACAAGCTCCTTGGGCACCGCTGGGGAGCCGCCGTGCTCGCGTCGGACGTCACGAAGGGAATCGTCGCCGCCCGGGCCGGGAAACGCTTCGCCGGAGACCTCGGCGCAAATCTTGCCGGAACCTCGGCCGTGCTCGGACACTGCTTCCGCCGCTTCGGGCGAAAGCGCGGTGGCAAGGGCGTCGCCACTCGCTACGGCCAGCTTCTCGTCACGGACCCGCGCTATTTCGTAGTCGACTTTCTCGTTGCGTTTGGTGTCGGTCGCCTGACGAAGCGAGGAGCCATCGCACTGGCCGCAGCGGTGGGAACGTCGGTTGTGACCGCGCTCCCGCTCCTCGGCGGAAAATCCCGTCTGCTACGGCTCGGGACGGTGGACGGCGTGACTGCAGCCGCGACGATTGCAAGCGGGACGGTCGTTCTGGTGCGATTTTTCCAAGAACGCGGGCGCCCCGACGAACTCCGGCGCTCGCGGTGAGCGACATCTTCGCCATCGCCGAAGACCGACCTGCGGCGGCGTCCGAATTCGGCGAGTCCGGGAAAGTGGGTCGCGTAGCGGTCCGGCCCGACTGAATCGACTTACGATTCGATTCGCGGTCGATAGGGATCGCGGGGAAAAGCGGCTACGACCGAGAGAGGGGAGACCGAATGGGCTATGTCGAATCCTCCGATGACGCTGTTCTCGAACGGATGCGGATCCGAGAGGTCATCGAGAACTGGGTCGTATGGCGTGACGCCGGCGACTGGGATCGATTCGTGACGGTGTGGCACGACGACGGCGTGATGATGGCAACGTGGTTTCAAGGAAGCGCTACCGACTTCATACGGGTCAGTCAGGAGGGCTTCGCCCGCGGGGTGCGAATCCTCCATTTCCTCGGTGGGAGTTCGGTCGATGTCGTCGGGAACCGCGCCATTGCGCAGACGAAGATGGAGATACGCCAGCGAGCCCCGGTGCACGACGTGATCTGCGACGTCACCTGCACCGGGCGCTTCTACGATTTCTTCGAACGTCGAGACGACCGATGGGGCGTGGTTTTACGTCAGCCGATCTACGAAAAGGACCGTCTCGATCCAGTCGCGCCGGACGCGAAGTTGCACCTCGATCCCGAGCTGCTCTCCCAATTCCCGATCGGGTACCAACACCTTGCCTATCTCCAGTCGAACATCGGTTACGACGTCCGCAGAGACATGCCCGGACTCACCGGTGAGGAAGTCCATGCACTTTACGCTCGTGGTGCCGCGTGGCTAGATGGCAAGTAGTCCGGTGGAAATGCAGAGGTTGCTCGAGCACGCGTGGGCGGGCACCCGGGTGACGGAGCGTGCGTGCTGATGCCTGACGAGGTAACAACCGACCTGGTGACGGCGAAGGTCCTTGCGAGTCTCTCCTCTAGTTCTGATCCACGACTTCGTGAGATCAGCGAAGCGGTTATCCGGCATCTACATGCGCTCGTCGTAGAGGTCGGGTTGACGGTTGGGGAGTGGCGGGGCGCGATCGACTTCTTGACCCGCACCGGGGCGATGTGCACCGAGGACCGTCAAGAGTTCATGCTTCTCTCGGACGTGCTCGGTGTCTCGATGCTCGTGGACGCGGTCAACCATCCTGGCGGCGACGGATCGACCGAGCACACCGTTATCGGTCCCTTTTACACGGCTGCACCGACGCGGCCGATCGGCGCGGATATCGCTGGCGACAGCGTCGGCATGCCACTCTTCTTCAGCGGCATCGTGACCAACGAGGAAGGGGAGAGCCTCTCCGATGCGATCGTCGACGTATGGCAGTCCGATGCGAATGGCTTCTACGACGTGCAGCTTGGTCCGGAGCGAAACCTGCGCGCCAGGTTCACGACGGGATCTGGTGGCGGGATCTCGTTGTGGTCGGTGGTGCCCTCGGCGTATCCGATTCCAAACGACGGACCAGTTGGCGAGCTGCTCGTCGCGCAGGGGAGACATCCCTATCGGCCGGCACACGTCCACTTCCGAATCGACGCAAACGGTTACGAGGAGCTGATCACCCACGTGTTCATAAGTGGCGACAAGTATCTCGACTCCGACGTCGTATTCGGCACGAAGCCATCCCTCATCCGTGCCCCGGAGTACCTGGCGCCAGGTATCGCTCCAGACGGCTGGCAGGTAGCCGTGCCGTGGGCGCATCTCTCCTACGACTTCGTGCTGCGCTCGCTCGGGTAGCACATCTCGGGTGGGTATCGTCCCGGCCGCACGAGGTCGAGCGACATCTCGAGCATGCCCACGGCAGACGTACCAATTACATCCGGACCAGCCATCCGATAGAGAGTCCCGGTGATCGGATCGAGGCCACTACGGCGCTGCAATTTTGACCAGAGAGGAGCGGTCGACGTCATCATGTACGGTGGAATCGAGCTCGGTGGCACGAACTGCAACTTTGCGGTAGGCGCCAGCGCCAATGAGATCGTCGCTACCGCTCGATTCGACACGGGCAGTGATGCGGCGGCCACGTTGCACCACGCTGTCGAGTGGTTCCAAGACCAGGAACGTCGCCTGGGCCAAAACCTGACGGCGCTCGGTGTTGCGTCGTTCGGACCGCTTGATCTCGTGCGCGGCACCATCACGCGGACGCCCAAAGCGGGCTGGGACATGACGCCGCTGCGCCAAGAGCTCGGTCGAGCACTTGGTTGCCCTGTTGCCGTCAATACCGACGTCAACTGTGCAGCGCTGGCCGAGCATGCCTTCGGCGCGGGTGTCGGAAGCAGGGTCTTTCTCTACCTGACCGTGGGAACGGGCATCGGTGCGGGGGTCGTCGTGTCAGGTGAGCTCGTTCATGGGAAGGGCCACCCTGAGATGGGTCATATGAGGATCCCGCAGCGACGAGACGACAGCTTCGTCGGATCGTGTCTGTTCCACGGCAGCTGCTGGGAGGGACTGGCGTCCGGTCAGGCGCTCGCGACCCGATACCGAATGCGACCAGCTGACATCGTGGATCTCCGAGCATGGGAGCTCGAGGCGGATTACCTGGCGCTTGGTGTCACCAACCTGATCTGTAGCTTCCGACCTCATCGAATCGCGCTCGGCGGTGGCGTATTCAACCACGACGGCCTGTTGGAAAGCGTTGTCGAGCGAGTGAGCGGGCTGTTAACGACCGCTTATTTCGCGGAGGCGCAAGAGGTCGCAGAGATTCTCGTTACTCCCGATCTCGGTTCGTCATCAGGAGTCGTCGGCGCATTGTTGATCGCTCAGGAATTGACGAGTGCACCGACCATGCCAGTGAGCCGTGGAGACTCCGCCGATTGAGGAGACTCTGTCGATTGGGCGGTGCTCGTCCGCTGCCTGCTCTCCCGGGCCGAGATGGGCCAGGTGACGCTGCAAATGGCCTCTAGCGGACCCTTGGTGCCGACAGTGCTCGGAGGGTGGAACTTCCCCGTGGTTCGGTGATCCAGGTCGCCGTGAAGCACCGACTCGTGAGCTCGCACTGAATGATGAGGCGATGCGGCGTCTCGACGAAGATGAGCTCGGCGCGGATCGTGTCGCTGTCGTTCCAGCCACCGGATGCAAACACCGGCGCTGGCTCGTCGTCCCAGTGTCCGACGCGCCAGCTGTTCCCGAGCGGGACGCTCAGTTTCGCGTCGTGCTCATGTAGGACCACCTGCCAGCCATCCGGCGTCGCCGTGATGCCGACGCGCTGTAACGACGGCTGTTCGGGGCAGTTGCCGCCAGCGGGGCTGAACTGGGCGTCGACCCAGCGATCAGTATCGGCCGGCGCGGTCGCGTCGGCGTTGCTGGGCGACAGCGTGAGGCCGGCCATTCGTTCCTCGAGGTGCTGGTCAGCTGTGGCGTCGGAGAGCGGGCTCTCCTGAAACGCGGGCAGCAGTTCGCGCCAGACGATATCGAGCAGTGCCTGGGTGTCCGAGCTCTGCCCCATGATTGCAACGACGACGTCGAGCTCTGGAAGGACCATGCAGTACTGCCCATAGGCACCATCGCCCCGGTAGCCGTGCCGGGAACGCCAGAATTGAAAGCCGTACCCCTGTCGCCAATCTGGCTTCTCGCCGACGGCGGGATCTGTCACCGTGTCGGTGGCGATGTGTTGCCGGGTTGCCTCGTCCACCCAACCGACGGGGAGCACCTGCTTGCCCAACCAGGTGCCGTTGCGGAGGTACAGCTCACCGAAGCGAGCAATTGTCTCAGTCGTCGCGTGCAGGCCAGTGAAGCCCATATCTTGACCCTCTGGATACTGCGACCACGCGACCGCGCCAGCCCCTATCGGATCAAGGAGCCTGGATCGTAAGTATTCCGTCACGGTCGTGCCACTGACGCGCTGCACGATTGTTGCCAGTGTGTATGTCGCCGATTGGTTGTAGGCAAACACGGACCCTGGATCTTGTTCGGGTGGAAGCTCCAGGAATCCGTGCACCGGGTCATCGGGACGAGAGGTGGAAGCGCGCTGCCATGTGTCTTCAACATGGCCACTGCTCATCGCGGCGATGTGACGAACGAGCATCGAACGAGTGCGCGCGTTTGTGACCCCTGCATCGAGCTCGGGAAAGTAGGAAACGACAGGATCGTCGAGACTAAGCAGTCCCTCAGCGGCGGCAAACCCGATCGCCGTGGACGTGAAGCTCTTGCTCAGAGAGTACAAAAGCTGAAGGCGCTCGGCGGCATAAGGCGACCACCAACCGGACGCCACGAGCGAACCGTGCCGGAGAATCATCAAGCTGTGTGGCTCGACGCCATTAGTTGCCTCTAACGCGTCGACGAAGCCCATAACGGCGTGTGCGTCTACGCCCTCGCTCGAAGGCGTACTTGTCGGAAGCGAGTTGACTGACATATCCACTCCACTACATCGCGCTCAGCAGCTGACCTATATGTTGGCAGAAGAGGGAGATCGGATGCCGTTTCCCCTTCTCGCGTCAGCGGAGGAGGCAAACCGTAGGAACTCGACGAGGTGCTCGGAGGGAGTTGCTGAGGATCCAGTTTCACTCTCCGCCCTCGGTCTATGACCGCTGAGTCGCGACGAAGCAGCGCTCGCCCTCTTGGGAGGAGCCGGTGGTCAGCCGGCCCTGATGGCCTAGCTCGATTACCACCCAAGTGATCGGGCTTTTAGACGTCGAGGCTCACAACTTCCGGGACCGCCGAACCTCGTTACGAGCACCGTCGGCTCCCTTCGTGGGACTCGACGCAGCCCGTCGGCAACCCGGGAATACCTGGACCGAGCGAGCCGTGTCAACCTCGCCTAGGGCTACCCTCGTGCGCATGCCTGACGGACGCCGCCTCTCGCCGAAGAGCGCGGTCGCTATCACCTACGTCGCGAGCCTCTTCATGAGCGCGATGGACAACCACATCGTGAACGTCATGATCCCGACGCTCAGCAGACAGTTCCACTCCCCGCTGGCGTCGGTTCAGTGGACGACGATCGGCTACGTCCTCAGCCTGGCGGTCTTCATTCCAGCTTCGGGTTGGTTCGGCGACCGGTTCGGGACGAAGCGGATGTTCCTGATGGCTCTGTTCACCTTTACGCTCGCGTCAGCGGCCTGCGGTGAAGCGCACAGCCTCGTTGAGCTGGTCATCGCGCGCATTGTGCAAGGAGCGGGCGGCGGCATGTTGACCCCCGTCGCGACCGCGATGCTCTATCGCGCCTACCCCCCGTCTGAGCGAGCGCGGATGACACGGGTGCTCGTCGTTCCGGTGCTTCTCGGCCCGATCCTGGCTCAGCCGATCGGTGGCCTGCTCGTGACGAAGGCGTCGTGGCGTTGGGCCTTCTACCTCAACGTGCCGATCGGCACAGCGGCGTTCGTTCTCAGCCTCGTTTATCTCGTCGAGCACCGAGAGCCATCACGCGGTCGATTCGACGTTCCCGGTTTCGTGCTCTCTGGAGGTGGGCTGAGCGCCCTCCTCTATGCCATCAGCGAGGGAGCGCTCCGCGGCTGGGGAAGCGTGACCGTGATAGCGACCGGCCTGATCGGGATGGCGGCGCTAGCGGCCTTCATACGAGTCGAGCAACGTCAGGCGCATCCGCTGCTCAACGTGCAACTCATGTCGGACCGGCTCTTTCGCGCGACGAATGTGGCGAACACCTTCAACACGATCGCGTTCGGCGGACTGCTCTTCCTCGCCCCGCTGTTTCTCCAAGAGGCCGAAGGGCAGAGCGCGCTCAACTCTGGTCTGACGACGTTCTTTACCGCGTGCGGGGTGATGTGCTCCTCCCAGACGATCGGGCGGCTCTATCCACGTATCGGACCACGGCGAATGACCGTTGTGAGTCAACTCAGCTTCGCGGCGATGCTCTGTTCATTCCTGTTCGTGGGCGCGGGCATCAACCTCTGGATCGTTCGGCTGCTTCTCTTTCTTGCCGGGGCCTGCAACAGCGGCACCCAGATCGCGCTCCAGACGTCGATGTTCTCGACGATTTCGTCCGAAGACACCGGATCAGCCGCTGCGATCTTCAACGCCGCCCGGCAGAGCGCGACCGCTATCGGAGTGTCGGTCTTCACTGTCGTCATCTCGAGCGTGCATTCGAGCCGCCTCGCTGCATTTCACGTGACGTTCGCGGTCGCCGTCGGCTTCTGCGTCCTAGCAGCGATTTCTGCGCAATACCTCATCCACGACAGCGACGCCGCGGCGACTATGAAGCCGCATACCCTCGGCCCCGATCGACGCGAGCAGGCATCAACCAAGTCGGAAGAGCTCTCTCCGACTCTTGAGTGACAATCTGAGTGGCATCTCACAGGTTGGCGGACGCCGATGGGTCTTCGGTCGTGTTCGACCTACGCACCACCGATTCGGGACTCGCGCCTTAAGCGGCGGGGCGCTTCCGGTGGTTTCGAATTTGGTCCTGCGGCGGAGGGGGCAGACTGTCGAGTTAGTCCGCTTGATGCAAAGGAGGCCTCCAAGATGGATGCGAGCGAGGTCGAGGACGCCTTCTTCTGTTACGACGAGGACTTCCTCGAGAAATCCGATCGGGCGTTGTCCATCGCCCCGTCAGCGCGGTTGCACATCCTTCGTACGGTCGCTGCTCGGGTATTCGGCCTCGACCCAGATCCGGAGGTCGAGTTGGCTGCGGCGAGGGGCCTTACTCCTACTGCTGTTGATGACTCGCTCATCTCGGCTGTGGAACTCTTCGTCGGTGCCGGCCCTCGGGCTGCGTCGGAGAGGTTCGTCGCACACTGCGCCGAGTTCCCCAATGACTTACTCGCGCTCTATCTCCGGCACGGCTCGCTCCTAACAAGTGGCGTCCGCGGCGATAGGGCTAGGGCGGACGCATCTCTAGAAGCTGACGCCGCTCGTTTCAAGGGGAACTGGCGTTTTGACCCGCTCTTGGCGATGGTTCGCCAGGAGCATCATCAATACGATGACGCTCGAGACCTCGCCGAACAGAGCCTTGCCGCACAGCCTGGCTGCGCACCTGCTGCGCACGCTCTTGCCCACGTCAACTACGAAACCGGTGAGCACGCAGCTGGGATGGCCTGGCTCGAGGGCTGGAGTCTGGGACGGTCACCACTGTTTTTCCGGACCCACCTTCCCTGGCACAACGCGTTGCATGCGTTGGCGCTGGGCGAGATTGATGTTGCCTTGCGGTGCTATCGCGAGCACATCGGCCCCGCTGCCGTGGTCGATGCAGGAAGTCTGCTTTGGCGGTGCCGGCTTTGGGGTGCGGAGGTTCACGAGGACGGCATTGCCGCCGCGACAGCTGCGGCACCGGTAACCGCGAGCATTCCGATGCCGTTCGCCGCGTTCAACGCATGTCTCGCACTGGCGGCTGCCGGTGATGCCGTCGAACTGGCATCGATGTCGTCGAGGCTCGAGGCCGACGACCGCCCGGCGTTTGCGGACCTCGTCGCACCAGTCGCCCGAGCGCTGCTCGCGATGGTTGAGGATCGTCCTTCAGATGCCGTGACGCTGTTGCGTCCTCTTACCGAGGATCTTCCGAGACTGGGCGGAAGTCACGCGCAGCGCGAAGTCGTCGAGGACACCATGTTGCGAGCACTTGTTGCTTCGGGGGAGTACCAGAGCGCAGGTGACCTACTGCGGAGGCGTCTCGAGCGTCGCTCACACTCGCTCGATGACCACATGCTCGAACTCGTAACTGCTAACTGAGCAATCCGGGGCGCCGAAGCCGCACATGATGCCTCGGGGAACTTGCCAGCTGGGTCCGGACAGCGACGGCTGCGATCAGACCGCGTGAAACTCGATTCGATAGACGAGGGTCTCGTCAGTTATCGGTCCCGAATGGGCTGCACGCCGCCGCAGCGCCTCTCGGTCAGACTCTCCGGAGTTGCGAATGTCTGCGGTCGTGATGCTGCTGAAGGGAATCAGGTCGATATCGTCAACTTCGATTTCGCCAGATCCGACGACGTAACGCCCACCCACCTTTACCTGGGATCGACGCCACAACCGAAACGACACCGTGATCTTGCCGCTGGCAACGTCGTCGCGAAGCTCACGGCTAAATTCCACGGCCGAATCCTACGATTCGAGGCACAACCTCGGTCTTCCTACCGGGCGACTGAGCTGTGAAGCGTGAGGCCGGGTCCGTGAGTCGGAGACGGACCGCTCTTCGTCCGGTTACAGCTCAGTCCTTCTTCTCGAGGGTGACTCCCGCCCACGACTCGATCAGCTTCGCCGCGGCGGTGAAGTCGTCCTCGTCGGAGGCGAGCGTGTTGGCGATGCTCCAGAACTGCTGGACTGCGCTGCCGACGAGCATCGGGACCTTCTGGCGGTTCGCCTCCTCGAGGCAGAGCGCGACATCCTTGGCCTCGAGCCGAAGGCGAAACCCGAGGTTGAACGCCCGGTTCACGATCTGGTTCGGATAGAGGCCCTCGGTGACGCCGCTTCGCCCGCTGCTCGCGTTGATCACGTCGAGCAAGGTACCGACGTCGAGGCCGCCCTTTACGCCGAGCGCGAGCGCCTCACCGACGACGGCGAGCGACGCGGCGCCGAGCAGGTTGTTGATGACCTTGGCCAACTGACCCTGGCCCGGCTCGGTCCCTACCTGGGTGATCGTGGTACCGATCGCGCCGAGGAAGGGCCGCATCTCCTCAAGCAGGGCGTCCGGCGTGGCCACCATCAGTGTCAGCGTGCCCGCCTGGGCGCCAGCCGGACCGCCGCTCACGGGCGCGTCGACGAATCCGACGCCGGCGGCGGAGAGCAGAGCGCCCACCTCGCGCGCGACGACGGGTCCGGTGGTTGAGAAGTCGACGAACGCCCGCATCTTGTTGCCCTTCAGGAGACCCTGCGGACCGTTGACAACCTCCCGCAGAATGTCTGGCGAAGGGAGGCTGACGAGCACAACCTCGGCAAGATCCGCGACCTCAGCCGGCGTGGCGCACGCGGTGGCGCCCTCTGCCGCGAGCACCTCGGTCGCATCGGCGCGCACGTCGTAGACCGCGAGGCTCCCCTCTTGGGCAAGTAGGCGACGAGCCATCCACGCCCCCATCGAACCGAGCCCAATGAAACCGACCGGTGTGCTCATCGCTCCACCTCCTACGTGGTTCGTCGTGATGTCGCTGACGCTACTCGCGGCGCAGATCGGTCAACGCCGCCATCGGTTTGTGCTTGGCGCCGTCGGGTGTTCGATCGAGCCCGACGAGGCGAGCCTTGCTGAACTACTTGGCCCTTGGCACGAGATGCGAATGTGGGGCCGCTCTCGAGACCGCACATTCGCGCTGTCGATGTCGTCCTCGGTGATCACTAGCTAGCGTCGGCGGTGTCCTGGGTGTCAGTCGCAGAGGCCTCGTCTTCTCAAACGGCGATCCGTTTACCGCCGCAGATGTCGCGTGGAGCATCAACCGTGACACACCGTCATTTGGCAACATCGGACTCTCAAATCAGCCGCTGACAGCGGCAGGTTGTGCGCGCGGTTTTCAAATTCCTGCTCATCGTGTGGTGCCTGCAGGATCGATCAGTCAGCGGCCTTCGTGATCGGTCTGGCTGCCGACAGGCGTGACGCCCGGCCTACTCCATTGCCCCGTCGGCCGACCATCGCGGCGCCAGAAGGAGTATGGCGCGCACTGCGGCCACCCGGCAGGGGAGTCCTCCCAGAACTCCCGGCGACCGTACCGACCTGCACGAATGGCGTAACGACTTCCCTTGGCGGTCATGTCGAGCAGGTGGAGCGAGCCCATGATCGCTTCAACACCGCGACCAGTCGTCTCGTAGGTGAGGAAGACTCGATCGCCCCTGCAGAGGAGGCACTGGATGGCGCCGTAGCCAGTCCCGAGGAACGTTGGGTCGTCGACGCCGTGGGCGGAAAACCACGGCAGGGTGTAGCCCATGAACTCCCGAAAGGGCTCGACCTCCTCCCACGGGCCTTCGCAGATAACGGCGTAGGAGACGCCCTCCTCGTGAAGGTAGCTGGCCTCCTGGAAGTTCCACTGGCTAAGTGTGCAGCCCTCGCACTGGCCCTCAAAATGGCTCGCCGATGTGGAACATGTGCTTGTAGACGACCAGCTCGTTGCGTCCCTCGAAGAGATCGAGCAACGAGGTCGGCCCGCGCTCACCCACGAGCGTCACGTCCGTGACCTCGGTCATCGGAAGCCTGCGGCGAGCAGCGGCGATTGCGTCACCCTCACGGGTGTGGGCCTTCTCCCGGACCAGCAACTCGTTGCGTGCTCGAAGCCACGTCTCTCGGTCGACGACGGGTGGCGCAGCGTCGGTATCGGTGTCTGTCATGTCGCTATCAACTACGAGCAGGGATCGCCCGGTCGATCACGGGCGGTGCCAGTATCAACGGCGAATGCGGGCTGAATTCGCCTGCTACGGATGAAGTCCGTAGCGTGACCGCGCAGCGTCGCTGAGCTCGAGTCCATGGCCCGGGACATCGGGTGCCGTGACGCGACCGTTGAGCGGAATGAAGTCGTTCGTCCACATCTCTGTCGGAAATTGCATGTAGTACTCACACGAGTGGCCGCTAGGAAATGCTCCGACGAGGCTGGCGCCAAGCTCGTGGCAGAGATGCGTACAAAGCGAGAGGCCAAAGGCGTCTGCGAGATGTGCGATCTTTCGAAACTCGGTGATCTCGCCGCATAGCACGGGGTCCGGCTGCAGGAACGACGCCGCCCGCTTCGTGCACATCTCGCGGAACTCCCAGCGCATGTAGTTGTTCTCACCAGCAGCGACGGGGACCGGGCTGGCAGCTGCGACCGTCGCGAGATCGCTTAGCAAGTCGCATAGCACGGGCTCTTCGAACCAGGCTATGTCGAAGTCGGCCAGCATCTTCGAAGCCTCGATCGCCTGGCTGACGGTGTAACGCTGATTCGCATCGGCGTACAAGGTGAAGTCCCCGCCGAACTCCTTTCGGAGCATCGCTATACGATCCGCGTCGCTCGAGTGACCCTCGTAGACGGAGCTGTCGCCGATCTTGAACTTGTAAGAAGTGATGCCCGCATTCGCGAAGTACGTGCACTCTTTGAGTAGTTCGGCATCAAGGTAGTTCGGGGTGCCACCGCTGCCGTAGACAGGCACGTCACGTTGGAATCCGCCGAGAATGGACCAAAGGGGAAGACCAGCCACCTTCGCGACGATGTCCCAGCAGGCAATGTCGAGCGCGGACAACGCCTGGACCCCGAGACCGCCGCGCATGCGAGATTTGTTGGGTCCCCACATTCTCTGCCAGAGCGCCTCAGGTGCAAGTGCGTTGGCTCCGACGATCGTCGGTGCCAACTCCTCCCTTATGTAGGCCGCGATTGCCGGTGCAGCTTTGGAGCCAATCTGTGACGTGTAGCCGAATCCCGTTGGCCCGCTATCGGTGTGCACGTATACCGCCGTCACGAGTATTCCGGGATTGTCTCGCTGCGTGGGCGAAGACGCGAATTGCCGGGCAGGCGAGTCGGCGAATGGAACGAGTAGCGGAACGATCTCTACCGAAGTGATCTTCATTGCGGTCACGATCTCCTCCTTCTCACGCGTTGGTTCTAGTTCGGTATTGACGGTCTTCTCGACACTCCTTCCGGAGCCACTCAATGGCTCCCAACCGCTGCGTCCCGAAACCGAATCCTCGATTGATCTCTGCGTAAGGTCTAAGTGACAGAAGAGACGGTCCGAACTGAAGATGGGTTCTTCGGATCCCAATGGACGAGGAGAGGTACCACGTGTCTGACAATCCAGTGCGGTGGGGAATCCTTGCAACGGGCCTGATCGCCCGCTGGTTCGTTTCCGATCTCCGGTTCAGTGATTCCGGCGTTGCGGTAGCGGTTGGATCGCGCAACCGGGAGTCGGCGGACCGTTTCGCAGACGAGTTCGACATTGCAAATCGCCACGCGAGCTATGAATCGCTTGTCACTGACCCAGACGTCGATGTGATCTACGTGGCATCGCCGCACCCGCTGCACCACGGCAATGCGATTCTTGCTCTGCGAGCCGGTAAACACGTGCTCGTCGAAAAGCCGTTCACCATGAACGCCCAAGAGGCGCGCGGCGTCGTGCGGGTCGCGAGGGAGAACGGGCGTTTGCGATGGAGGCGATGTGGACTCGCTTCCTGCCGCAGATGGTCGTGATCCGGGATTGGCTCGCGAAAGGTCTGCTTGGCGAGGTCATCACCGTGGCGGCGGACCATGGCAAGTGGTTCCCCGAGGATCCCGCGTTCCGCTTGTTCGCACCTGCGCTTGGTGGCGGCGCGCTCCTCGACCTCGGCGTCTATCCGGTGTCGCTCGCGTCGATGGTTCTCGGCACGCCAAATCGGATACTGGCTATGAGCGATCCGGCGTTCACCGGAGTGGATGCCCAGACCTCGATGCTGTTCGGTTACGAGAGCACAGGCGGTGTTGACCTGTACCTTGCGGGCCGAGAGTCCAAGGAGGGCAGCGATCGTCGGAACCGACGCGAGGATCGAGATTGACAGCGTTTTCTACAGTCCGACGGCCGTGACGCTCATACCGAGAAACGGCGACGCGATTCGTGTCGAGCCACCACACGAGGGCCGGGGCATGTACTTCGAGGCCGACGAGGTTGGCCGGCGGCTTGCCGCCGGCGAGCTCGAGAGTCCGCTAATGCCGTTGAACGAGACGATCTCGATCATGGAGATGATGGACACGATTCTGGCGCAGACGGCGCGACCTCACTAAACGAGGAGCCATGTCTGCGGTTCGGTGTCCCGCTTCGGCCGGCTCGGAGTCGTGAGCGACGATCGATCCCGACCTCTTAAGTCCCTCGGGGCCGCTCGGGTTCAAGCCGTCGTGGACTTCGGGCACTTCACGAACGACAGCGCACACATCTCGGCATCCACGTTCGCCGAGCTCGCCGCATTCCCGTCCTGTTGTCCCTCGGATCTGCGACGACTCACGCCGCGGGGAGGCGACGACCTCCATCCTCGTTGAAGCTCGTCGAGCCAGCTTTGGGCTCCCTCATCGTTGATCGTCGTCTGTCGAGCTCGAATCGACGGCGAGTTGATCAAGTTCAGGAATCGGGCCGAATCGACGCCCGGACAATCGCACTGCATGCATCGTGACCCAATGGTCATGAACGCCGACAGGCCAAGGAGCGACCGGCAGCGATCGCAGGTGTTCGCTCCGCTCGTCTGTTGCTTCAGTGATGTCAAAAGCGGGACCCTGGGCGAGCACACTCCAGCCCCAGGCTCCTGATGGATCCGCATCATCAATCTCGAACGCCACTGAGTGCAACGGCGCGGCGCTGAGCTTGGCGCCGAGATCAGTTCGAATCACCACGGTCGGATCTTCGAACACATAGTTGACGGGCATAACAACCGGCCGGCTCTCGTAGGCAAAGACAAGCCGTCCCAGTCGATGTGTTCTCAACAACGCCGCTGCTTCCGAGCTAGTTAGTTCTGCAAGTCTCTTATGCCCGAGTCGACGAGATCGATCCTCAGCCGATTCAACGTGCTCAACTCGATTCTGGTTCACGCTCGTCCACCTCCACTGACACGATGCACCGATCGACCCGCGGGTGACTAGGGCCGAATGTCATGACCCACGCCTGTGGAATGCGTACATAATTCAAAGCAGCGGACCATAGTCCTTCCCGGATATCTGATGGCTCGGTCTCGCCGGCGAGCTCGAAAGTCGAGGTAGGGCCACTGCGACTGCGGCAAAGCGTGCGCCCGCCGTCGAGTCCGACGACGAACTGGGTATCGGGGGTATGTCTGGCATACCTTTGCCTTGATGGCGAACAGTTTGTGGTTGCTAGCGCAGTCACCTATTCGGCCTTAGTGCCGCGGCACGTCGCGCCTTGACAAGGCGCGCGGATGCTCGCAAGTACCGGGGACCGGGGATCAAGGAGGCATTCGACCCGCGGATGATCGCCGTCGCTTCCGTCACGGTGATGGGCTCGTTCATGTCGATCCTCGACACGACGATGGTGAATATCGCGGTGCCGACCCTCGTCCGGTCCTTTCGGACCTCACTTTCGAGCGTCCAATGGGTGACGACTGGTTACATCCTCGCTCTGGCGGTCGTCATCCCGCTCACCCGATGGGCGGCTGATCGCTTCGGTACCAAGCGTGTCTGGCTCATCTCAGTCCTGCTCTTTACCCTGGGATCGCTCCTTTGCGGCCTTTCCTGGTCGCTTCCGACCTTGATCGTCTCCCGGGTCATCCAGGGGCTTGGTGGCGGGATGATCCTGCCAACCGGTCAGACGATCCTCGCGAGAGAGGCCGGACCTCACCGCCTGGGTCGGGTGATGACGGTTGTCGGCGTTCCGCAGTTCCTCGCCCCGCTCCTCGGTCCGGTAGCCGGTGGACTCGTGTTGTCGACGGTTTCTTGGCGGTGGATCTTCTTCATCAACTTGCCGATCGGCGTCATTGCGCTCATCCGCGGCCGAAGGATCCTCGAGCCTGGTGAGCTCGGGACCCCGGAACGCATCGACTTCCTCGGGATGGCGCTGCTCTCGCCGGGCTTCGCCCTGCTGATCTATGGAATCGCCGAATTTGGCAACGTCGGCAAGATCACGATCCTCGTCTTATCGACGTTCCTCGGCGGTCTCTTACTGCTCGGGCTCTTCATCTTGCACGCACTCCGGACAGAGCGACCGCTGCTCGACCTCCGACTTTGGAAGAACCGCAGCCTGGCCGCTGCGACCTCGGTGCTATTCATCTTCAGCTCAGGGTTGCAGGCCGCCGTCTTCTCGGTCCAGCTCTACTACCAGATAGGTCGCGGTTATTCGCCGCTCCGTGCGGCCTTCCTGCTGGCGCCGGGCGCACTCGGGGCCATGATTGCCTTGCCATTTGCAGGGACGCTGATGGACCGTCGAGGTGCGCGTGGCGTCGTCCCGATCGGACTCACGATCATCGCGTTGTCGGTCCTGCCGTTCACCCAGATCACACCGAGGACGAGCCTCCTCATGTTGTCGGGATTCTGGTTGATTCGGGGCATGGTCCTTGCTGCGACGGGAACACCTACGAACGCGGCGACGTACGCGACCCTCGAGCGAAGTCAGATCCCGGGCGCGACCACTATCAACAACATCGCGATGCGCGTCGGCAACTCCTTTGGTGTCGCGATCGGCGCGGCGATCCTCCAGCGCAAGATCTCCGATTCCTTCCACGGCGGGAGCATCGCGGCGCTCACCAGACTCTCGACGGCTCATCGAGCGGCCGACGCGGCGACCCTTTCGAACGACTTCCGCGCGGTGTTCTGGTACACCATCGTGCTCGTCTTGCTGGCGATCATCCCGGCTCGAAACCTCCCGACGCGGCGCGGTGCCGGTAGCGCTCAAGCACCGAGGCAACAAGATGAAATAATCACATCAATACCGATCCAGGAACCAGGTACCTGATCGAGGCACGTGTCGCTGGTCCACGCAGCAACGAGACGAAGACCGATGGCGGCCACGGCTGACCGGGTCGCTGCGCCTAACCTGGACGGATGCGAGCACTTCTTCTCGAGAACATCCATCTCGATGCAGTTTCATTACTCGACAAGGCCGGATTAGAGGTCGAATGCCTTGATCGGGCGCCGAGCGAGGACGAGCTCTGCCAGCGCTTAGAGGGCGTTCACGTGCTCGGAATTCGATCGCAGACCCAGGTCACCGAGCGCGTGCTCGAGTCTGCGAAGGCGCTCCAGGCAGTCGGGGCGTTCTGCATCGGGACAAACCAGATCGATCTTGCTTCAGCAGCGCGCTTGGGCGTCGCAGCCTTCAACGCTCCCTACTCGAACACCCGCAGCGTCGTCGAGCTCGCGCTGGCCGAGATGATCTCGCTTACTCGAAACCTCACTGGCAAGAACCAATCCATGCACGCGGGTGTCTGGGACAAGTCGGCCGCGGGCAGCCACGAGATCCGAGGCCGTCGGCTGGGGATCGTTGGATACGGCAACATTGGCAGTCAGCTTTCCGTGATCGCCGAGAGCCTCGGAATGTCGGTCTTCTTCTATGACGTGACCGACAAGCTCGCCCTCGGCAACGCCCGGTCCTGTGGCACCCTCGCAGAGCTCCTCGAGGCAGTAGATATCGTGACCCTGCACGTGGACGGCAGGTCGGGGAATCGCGACTTCTTCGGTGAGGAGCATTTCGCCAGGATGCGAGCGGGAAGCATCTTTCTCAACTTGAGCCGGGGTTTCGTTGTCGATCACGCTGCGCTTCGCGACCACTTGCGATCCGGTCACCTGAGTGGCGCCGCGATCGACGTCTTCCCTACTGAGCCTCGAAGCGCTGCCGACCCGTTCATCTCCGAACTGCAAGGGCTCGACAACGTGATCTTGACCCCGCACATCGGTGGGTCCACCGAGGAGGCCCAGCAAGATATCGGCAACTTCGTCGGCAACAAGCTCGTGCGGTATTTAGACAGCGGCGCGACGCCGATGTGCGTCAACCTCCCGACGCTCGACTTGCCGGTCACTCCCAAAGCCTCCCGCCTTCTCTACATCCATCACAACGTGCCGGGCGTGCTCGCGGAGGTCAACTCCCTCGTTGCCGATCACGGCATGAATATCGAGGCACAGCTACTCGGCACTCGCGACCAGACCGGCTACGTCGTCACCGACGTTGCAACCGAGCCGCCCGACGATCTTCTTCGAGCTCTCGAGGAATTGGACGCGACAGTTCGTCTCCGACTCATTCCGCTTTCGGCTGGCGAGGTCGTGAGCAACTGAGCGGTTAGCACGCCTGATTTCTTAGCGCGGTAGGTAGCACCTCTAGGAGCCGTGTACCAGTTTAGCTGGACTTTTGTGGTGTCCCCGGGAGTGACAGATCCCCGGAGATAGCGGACATCTGCACATGTTTGAGGAAACCGCGAATGGCCGTCCAACCGCCACGACGTAGTCCAGTCCGTGCTGGCTGGTGGCCCAGATGGGTCCATCTGTTGTCAGCGATTCTGGATGGGCTCGTTGGCTTGTTGACCAACGTTGACCGGTAGTGGACTCTCGTTTCAAGAACCCCGGAGTCGTTGCGGCAGAACCGCCGATGGCTATCGCGTCCGGTTGTCACAGGCCCTGGCCTAACGAGTAGCCAACGGAGAGCTTTCTCGCATTCACCTAGCCGTAAGGTCCGGTCGGTACTCTGTCCTTGGAGGCATGCCACAGCGCTGGCCGGACACGAAAGGGCGAGGAGCGAGATGGCAAAATGTCGCGGACGCGGCCGTCGTACCCATCAGGTCCGTTCCCTATCGGAGCTCGCCGGCCACGCGATCCGATGCGACGATGTTGAAGATGATGCGCGTCGAACGATCTCACCGAAGCCGCTCGATCTGCACGACGAATCGGCGCGTGAGGTCTCTGTTCGCAGCCAGAGCACGTGAGGTCGGACATGCTTCACAGAATCATCGATCAGGCGAATGCTGAGCCTGATCACATTGCGCTACAGGACCTCGATGCCGAGCTGACCTACGCCGAATTGGTTGAGGCTGCGGCTCGCCTCGCGGCCGGTCTCAGCGCGCGAGGGGTACGACAAGGGGATCGAGTAGCGCTCCTCCTGCCCAACTCTGTGGATTTCGTGGTCGCAGCGCTGGCGAGCCTTTGGATCGGCGCAATCTTCGTTCCGCTTGCCGTCACCGATCCGGAGCCGAGGCTCACCACGATTATGGGCGACTGCGCGCCCGCAATCGTTATTGGAGTCGACGGCGCTGGTGATGAAGCAGCTCGCACGTCGCTTGGAGGGTTGCCCGTCGTCAGTATCGAGGCGCTTCGGAAAGAGGGATCGTCCACCTCTGAGGCGTCGCCTGCATCATCACGATTGGCCTACGCGATCTACACATCTGGGACCACGGGCACCCCGAAGGGGGTGTTGATCGGCAACCCCGCATTTCTTGCGGCAGTGGAGTCGATTGCGGTCGCACTCGGGCTCACCCGGTCCTGTCGAACGCTTTGCGTCTCGCCCTTCTACTTCGATGGCTCATTCGGCACGCTGTACTCGACGCTCTTTGTTGGTGGGACGGCGATAATTCGACCGCGGGATGCACTCTTGTTTCCCCGCACGTTTTTTAACGCGGTCGCCACTGAGTCGATCACCTACACCGGCTTCTCGCCGAGCTATCTCCGGATTCTCCTCGCTAGCCCGCAGCTGATGAGTCTCGCCGAGTCCACGTTGGAGATCATCGCCCTCGGTGGCGAGGCATGCTCGATCGCGGATATCCGAGCGCTCTGGGCTGTGGCACCGAACATTCGCGTGTTCAACAGATATGGCCCGACCGAGGCCACGATCGCAGTTTCGAATCTCGAGTTGACCCCCGAGAACACGGCAGATGGCATCGTGCCCCTTGGCACGCCGCACTCGGGCGTCTCCTTCCACCTCGTCGACGAGCAGGGAGGGATTGTCGCTGAGCCAGATCGCGTTGGCGAGCTCTACATCGGAGGCTCGCAGTTGATGACCGGATACTGGCGTGCGGCTGAACTTACGGATGCCGTCTTGAGGACGGACGTCGTTCCGGGCGAAACGGTCTATCGATCCGGGGATCTGGTCTATCGGAACCAGCAGGGGTTGTACGTGTATGTGGACCGTGCAGATCGGGTGATCAAGCGAAGCGGCGTTCGCATATCGCTCATAGAGCTCAGCGAGACGTTCCGAGCGCTCGACGGCGTCTCCGCCGCCGCTTGTGTCGTCTTCGACGACGATGACGAGCTCGGCATAGTTGCGTTCGTAGTTGCCGAGGAGTCGATGTCCATTCGAGATCTTCAACTGGCCGCTCGTGACGTGCTGCCGGACACGATGCTGCCCGACAGAATCGAAATCATCGACTCCTTTCCACTCGCGCACTCGAGCAAGATCGACGAACGGGCACTGCTCGCATCCGTTGGTCTTCGACCGCTCCAAGCGGCCCCTGTGGCCGGCGAAGCGGTCAGCCCCGACATCTAGCTACGACAACCGATGTCTGCTCGGCGTGCCGATCGTTGAATGGGTCGGACCGTTTCTCGCCGGTTGGCTCGGTCGCATCGCCGACAGGTCTTCCCCGTGTCATCCATCGCTGGCGAAG
>DATCDR010000162.1:0-16868 GCA_036510575.1 Acidimicrobiales bacterium
CCCGAAGGCTCTACGTCTTGCTACGAATTGCCCGCGTTGGCATCATCGCGGGCATTGCCACCCGGAACATGCGAGGCACGCTCGGCTGTCGACGAAGGCCCGATCCTCACATTGGGCACTCGTTCAACACCAGCCACCTAGAAGCGTGTGCTGCGAGAGACCGGGACCTGGACGGACCAATCAGCGTCTCTTTTTGACCCGCTCAGGCCCGAAATCCGTCTCGATATCGCTCCCGCGCGGGTACCCATCCGCAATGGGCTTCGCTTGCGGCAACAATCCGGCCGAGACGCCATCGTCGGACGCGAGCGAGTCGCGAGGCCCCACATTTGAAGTAGTCAAGGGGCTGTCGTCAAGAAGCGCACTCGTCCTAATTCTCAGACGAAGCAATGTCCTCTTGAATATCGGCTGACGCCTTGGCGGTGTAGAAGATCGGCCATCCAATTTCGGTGCGCCACTGCTGTTCATCAGGGGTCTCGTGAGGACCGATCACGTAGTACTCGCGAATCGGCCCCACGAGAGCGAGAGCGTGATCGGTCACGTGGGTGGCGAGTGCCCCGTAGGCGAGGTCTACGTCCGAGTGGTCGCCGGCGTGGACGATGATCGCGAGCTCGACCTCGGGCACTACGAGCGAGATCACTCGCCCGGTATCTCGCACCGACTCGGCGCACGGCACGAAAACGGTGGCCTCTCCCCGCTCATGAGAGAACAGCTCGTTGGCGTAGATGCCGCCTCCGGGACCCGCTGGAGCGATCTTTTGGGCCGCAAGAACCGCGTGCAGCTCGCCGAGCGCGCCCTGATACCAGGTACTGGCGTCCCTGACGTCAATAACTTCGCTCACAGCTGCGGCAGGAGTGGCCGGTATCCGCCGATGCCCGATAGCCACGGCAATCGCGCCACTTGGTGCTTCGAGGAGGTCGCGAAGTGACGCCGCTGCCGCTTGCGTGCGGGCGAGGGTCGTCTCGAGACGCCGGAGGTGCCCGGCGATGAGCTCGTTGCGGGCGGCCAGGTCGGGCGTCGTAATGACGGCTTGAATCTCCTCGAGAGGCATATCGAGGGAGCGGAACCGGCGAATGACCTGCGCGGTGGGAATCTGGTCGGTGGTGTAGCGACGGTGCCCCGTCATTGAGTCGACGTCGGCGGGCTCCAGTAGCCCGATGCGGTGGTAATGGCGGAGGGTCTTGATATTCAGGTGGGTGGCTCGAGAAAAATCACCTATGGCCATTGAAGCTCGCATGCCGTAAGTATGAAACCTCCTCCTAGGGGAGAAACAAGTACCGATTTAGCTCTTGCCTCTCCCGCGAGGGCATGCCCGAAGCTTGGTTACAGGCGGTCAAAGGGACCACCTACGAAAGGACCAAGACCATGACTACATCCCTTCCTCCCGTCGTCGCCGAGTACCTCGCTGGGGTCAACGCCTTCGACGTCGATGCCATCATCGCCACCTTCGCGCCCGATGCCTACGTCAACGACGCCCGTCGCGAGATCAACGGCGTCGTTGCCATCCGAAAGTGGGCCGAAAAGGAGATGGTCGGCGACCACGTGACCATGGAGCCGCTTGAGGTCGTCGACCACTACGGCCAGACCATCGTGCGCTCTCGCTACGACGGTAGCTACGACAAGACCAACCTGCCTGCCGAGCTGATCATGTCGGACTACTTCAGCGTGCGCGACAGAAAGATCGTCAGCCTCACTGTTGTCCGCAACCAGCCATCTCCGTACTAATCGCCTAGCTGGTTCCAGCTACTTGCCACGTGCGGCGAAACGGAGCAGAACTGTGAAGTACGAACTTGACCCAGGAGCTGGCACCGGCGACGGCAGGTCTTGTCGCCAAGGCGCGGGAGGCCCCACGTCCAGCGCGCGGCGATTGGCGAGCGCTTCCGCTAAGCGTCACCGAAACGTGTTGACGTTGTCGTTCACTCCTGGGTTGCCCGGCGAAGGTGGCGGCCGCCTATCTGCCCCCGTTGTTAAACGACCATCCGCCCACCAGGTGAGCCTCCTTTGGCAGTGTCGAGCCGTCTACCAAAAGAAGCTTCACGGCAACTCCCGATTAGCCCCGCGGCCCGCAAAGGGCGGTTCTCGCGTTGAATCTGGCCGACCTATTGGGCTACCTACAGCACCATGCCGAGCCTGCGATCGAGCAACATCGCAATCTCCTTGCCATCAATCCTTGCGGTCGGACACACTTGCCTTGCGGAGATATTGCGTCGCGTAAGAAGCCGATAGAGAAGAGGTTCAAGATGATTGCAACGACATGGGGGGCCGGACAGGTCGCCTATTCCATCCTCTGGTTCTTCCTCCTCTTCATCGAGATTTGGTTGGCGATCTCGATCTTCATCGACATCTTCCGCAGCCACGATTTGAAGGGATGGGCGAAGGCGGCCTGGCTACTTCTGGTGTTTGTAATCCCAATCGTCGGAATTCTGGCGTACCTAATTTTCCGCGGCGACACGATGCGCGCCCACCAGATCCAGGCCGCCCAAGAACAGCGGAATTTTCTCCAGCATGCCGTCGGTCAGTCGCCGGCCGATGAGCTTTCTAAGCTCCTCGAGCTGAAAAACATGGGCGCCTTGACCGAGACGGAGTTCGAGAAATTGAAAGGTCATGTGATCGACCGATCTTCGCAAGTGAACTAGCTCATCCACTTTCTGCCCGAGAAGGACCACGATGGCATACGTGCGAACGAACGGTCGTTCCAACGCTCCGAGCGCTAGCGAAAAAGGGAAGGTACTTCGCAGCAGCGTCCCAAGAAGCAGTCATGCGTCATGGTCCTCACCCTCTGGTCGCGAGCCGATCGCCATCTTGGAAGCCCAGAACGCGAGTCGGGAACCCGAACTTGTTGCGGTGCGCGTCGGTCGCATGATGGAGTCGCCGTTCGCCTTCTTCCGTGGTGCAGCCGCAGTAATGGCCGCTGATCTCGGCTCCACGTCGGTGTCGGGCATCGAAGTCCAAGCATGTGGTGATGCGCATCTTTCTAACTTCGGGTTGTACGCGTCGCCCGAGCGCGCTGCTCTTTGACGTGAACGACTTTGATGAAACATCGCGCGCTCCTTGGGAGTGGGACGTCAAGCGACTCGCAGCCAGTGCAACCGTGGCCCCCCGCCAGAACGGGTACGACGACGCAACAGCAGCCGACATCACACGCGCTGGCGTGCGCTCCTACCGGCAACGGATGGCGATGTTTGCCGAGATGACATCGCTCGACACCTTCTACGCACACGTGGACGCCGAGACAGCCCTCACGTTGTCAAAGGCCGCGACACCTGTGGTTCAAAGAGAATTCGCCAAAGCCAGGAAGAACACATCGGCTCGGGTGCTAGCAAAGTTGACGGTTACGAATGCTGACGGGCTGCCACGACCCGTTGATCAACCGCCCGTGCTCTCGCACTCTTCCAGGCTGCAAGGTGAGGATACGGTCCGGACCTTCCTTGAGCGATACCGCGCCACCGTCCGAAAGGACGTCCAAGCCCTCCTCGAGGAGTTCCGCCTCGTCGATGTTGCACACAAGGTCGTCGGCGTAGGCAGTGTGGGAACGCGCTGCTTCATTGCTCTTTTGCTCGACCGGAAAGGAACACCACTCTTCCTCCAAATAAAAGAGGCCCAGCCGTCGGTTCTCGAGCCGCATTGGGCTAGCGCGCGAAGCTCTCAACAAGGACAGCGAGTGGTGAATGGCCAGCTGATCATGCAGGCGGCAAGTGACGTCTTTCTCGGCTGGGCCACCGGCGAAGACGGCCGACACCTCTACGTCAGGCAGTTCAAAGACATGAAGGGATCGGTCGACAACGCGAGCCTCGGTCCTGCCGCGCTCGCGGAGTACCTCGAGCTGTGCGGTTGGACCCTCGCCCGCGCCCACGCACAGTCCGGCCGCAGCGAGGAGATCGCTGGCTACCTTGGTTCGAGCGAGCAATTCGACGCGGCAATCACCAGCTTCGCTAAGTCCTACGCCGAGCAGAACGATCACGCACGCCTCAACGAAGCGGTCAACTCTGGAAAAATTGCCGCGGTGCGCGGAGTCTAAGGACGCCACTCAACGGCAATGCCTGCCGCGCTACCGGGCCCCACCGAGCAAAAGATCGGCGCACACGACAAGCAAAAGTGTCGCTCCCGAGCCGAGCGACCGCCGCTCAGACGACCCGGGTCGAACTCAGCAACTCGCTGGATTATCCAGTTGGTCAGGAGCTGGTCACCTCTGATTCCACAATCTCTTCGTGGCGATTTCGGCTCCCTCGGCCATCGCCTTCAACTTCGCCCACATCACTACTGGGTGGACACGGGGTGTTAAGCGCGCGGTAGTGCCGAAGCCGCAGTCGGTTCCGGCGATGACGTTCTCGCGTCCGAGAAGGTCCGCGTATTGCACGATCCGTTGCGCGACGAGCTCGGGATGTTCGACGAAGTTGGTTGTGGAATCGATAACGCCCGGTATGAGGATCTTGCCGTCAGGAAGCGCCACATCGCGCCAGAGCTGCCACTCGTGAGCATGCCGCGGGTTCGCCGCCTCGATCGAGTACGCCTGCGCGTGGACTTCCAATACCTGATCAACGATCTGCTTGAGGTCGATGTCCAGCGTGTGCGGGCCCTCGGAGTTTCCCCAGCAGACGTGGTACCGCACGGACTCTTCTGGGATTCCCGCGAGGGCGTAGTTAAGCGCTTCATTTCTCAGTGAGTTCGTCTGCCGGTAGTCATCGAATCGATCAGCTCCGAATTCGATGCTCCATGCCATCGGTAGGTCGGGAGCGTCGATCTGGAGAAGCAGCCCTGCGTCGACGATCGCTCGGTACTCATCCCTCAGCACCTCTGCCAAGGCGACGAGGTAGTCCTCATCGCTCGGGTAGTACATGTTCGGGATCCGCATCGCGATGATTCCTGGTGACGGCGCGGGAAGGAACGCCTCCTCCACCGTCACTTTGTCCAGCGCCGCTTTCAGGTTCTCGATATCCACAACAACTGCGTCTTTGTCCTTCCAACTGAGCGGACCGACACAGAGGGGCCGACGTGGGCCCGTAGGAGCTTGCTGGCCTACGTAGTAGTCCGGATAGTCGAGGCGCCTGTTGGGAAAGATGGGATTCGGATCCTCTCCATCGAGCCCGTTAAGACGGTCTGCGACGTAGTCCGAAAACATCGGCTTGGAAAGCTCGCCATCGTCGACGATGTCAATTCCGCACTCAGCCTGGCTCTTGACGACATCAGCTACCGCGAGACGGAGGCGCCCAAAAAATGCTTCGTTGTCGATGGGCTCGCCGAGTACTCGAGCGTGGATCATTTCGAGCAGCTCCGGCGGACGGAACAGGCTTCCTGCATGGGTAGTAAGCGTTCGGTCGAAACTTCGCTTAATTGTCGCTACCTCCCGTCAGTCTCGCCGGCACGGTGACCAATCAGTTCGACTACCTGCGCAGCTGGTGACAATGTAAGCGAACCGCGGTCCGGCCCTCTTCTGCACCGGATTCGCGAGATCATGGAGCTGCGAGAGCTTGCCGCAGCGGGGTATCGACACTTTGGCCAGAGAAGAATCTCGTCATCACGCCTAGCTGGCGGCATGTCATCCGTGAGGACGCAGTATTTCGGCAACTTGAATTCCTGGTGGGCGGAGTGGCGATGTCCGCGGACGAGCAGTCGTAGCCTCCAGGCATGACCGTTGGCCGAGCACAGGAACTCTTCGAGAGAGGCACGTTTCTCGCCCGGGGACCGCTCGAGTCCGAGCCGCCCTGGGTGCGCGATCCACGTTCTGAGGGGCATGAGTGGCGACGCCTCTTCGCCGAGGTGTTCGGCACGTTCCTGCTCGTCGTCGTGGCCGCGGGGGCCGGGGTGGTCGATGCCGTCTCCCATGGCCAGGTCCCGCTCGACGCTCAGGTCGTCGCGCCCGGATTGATAGTCATGGCGATCATCTACTTCATGGGCATGGTGAGCGGAGCCCACTTGAACCCTGTGGTCACGCTATCATTCGCCACCCGAGGCGACTTCCCTTGGAGCCGAGTGCCGGGCTATGTCGTAGCCCAGCTTGTCGGGGCAATCGGTGCGTCGTTCTTCCTACGTGCCCTCTTCGGCACCGTTGGTCGTCTCGGAGCGACGCTCCCCGGGCCTGGAATCTCATCCGGCAAGGTGATTGTTGTCGAAGCATTTCTCACGCTCGGCCTCGTAAGCGTCATCCTCGGGACCGCCTCTGGTGCGCGCAATGTCGGCGCGAATGCGGCGCTCGCGGTGGGAGGGTACATCGCCCTCGCCGGGCTGTGGGCAGCACCGATCACCGGGGCGTCGATGAATCCCGCCCGATCGCTCGGACCACAGCTTGTGGCCGACGACTGGACCAGCTGGTGGGCCTACGTCGCTGGACCTCTTTGCGGTGGCCTGTTGGCCGTGGCGATCGCTTGGATCTTGCGAGGACCTCCAAGCCTGGCGGCCAGCGCCGCCGCCCAAGGGGAAGACCCAGCCGATCAGGTCGACGACTCGAGAACATCGCAGCAAAACCAGCGAGGAGAGACCAACGGAGAGTGAACACTGGAAGGACGAGCCGGACAAAGAGGACTACCCATCGACCCGAAGTTATCTGTCCCTCTTGGTCGCTCCCGCCCAAGCGAAGAAGATCACCAAGCCCTGGAAAGCGAGAGCAAGATCCACGCGGTACAGGGCCAAGGATCTGCTCCGGGCTAGCAATCTGCCCTTGTCGCCAATCGACGACCCTGAAGTCGCAAAGGATCCCGCCAGAGTGAAAGCCGGCACGAAGCTCTCCCCGGTACTTCTCGTCCGGGGAGAGCCGCTGTGGGTCGCCGACGGCGACCATAGGATCTGCGCCAGCTACCACATCGACGAGGATGCTGAGATCTTCTGCCGCATCGTGGCGAGGCCACTGACCTGAGTCCGGACGCCGCTGTCCCAGTCCTGCTCTCCCAACGACGCAACAGGCTCGGTGGCGACGCTGACCACTCAGCGTCCGCAACCATCTTCGCAAGCTCGGTTTTCGCCTCACGACCGCCGGCACCGGAGTTCGTCCTTTTGAATCGCGGAAGGTCGTGGCGACGTGCAGAGGTGGCGAACTATTGAATGTGCGGATTTGGCTATTGATACTGTTGAGTTTGTTCAGAAGCGCTGTCGCAGCGCACCGTCTAAGGAGGTGAGTCCGATTCTTTTCGTTCACTGTCGGGTACTCACCCTTGCACGCTGGAGCTTTTAGAGCTTCGTCGTAATCAGTCCCTGGGTACCCGCATCTCGGATGCCCTGAAGGGGACCAAGACATGTCGCAATTTCACGAATCGCTCCCGGCGACCGGGGGCAAAGCGCAGTCCTTCGCGCTCGACGTTGCTCTGATTCTCGGTGGTGGTGGGGCCGCCGGAAATGCGTGGGAGATCGGGATCATCGCAGGACTGGCCGAAGCTGGTCTCGATATGACAGAAGCCGCCGATCTAGTGGTCGGCACTTCAGCCGGTGCCACCACGGCAGCGCAAGTGTGCAGCGGTAGACGGCCGGCCGAACTGTTGGCCTCGGTGCTGTCCGCGCCGGTTCAACGGGTCGGACAGAACCGGGCACGCCCGCCATCCCTGCCGATGGCGACGGTGTTCGAGCGGATGAGGGCCATCGGCACCGGCGCCGCCTCGGCAGCCGATCTACAGCGTGCGATGGGCGCGTTCGGGTTGGAGAGCGACTCCGTACTCGAACCCGGAGCGGGTCAGCGGCGCGAAACGGTCGCCGCCAGGTTGCCTCACTCTGAATGGCCGGAAAGGCCGATGATCGTGGTGGCCGTGAACGCGTACACCGGAGAGTTGGCTGCGTTCGACCGCGATTCCGGCGTCGAGCTGGTGGATGCTGTCACCGCCAGCACCGCGCTGCCCGGTCTGGTCCCCACCGTCAGCATCAACGGCGCTCGCTACGTCGACGGCGGCGTGCGGTCACCCGACAACGCCGACCTTGCCTCCGGCTATGCGAACGTCATGGTGCTTTCGCCGTTGGGTGGACGGAGCCAGACGCCACCGCAAGCAGGCCAGTTCGAAGGTCTGCGCAGACCGCCGCAATGGGGTACGGACCTGGCAAGCCAGGTCGAGGCCCTACGCAATCAGGGCAGCCACGTCGAGGTGATCACACCGGATGCCGATTCCCGAGCCGCAATGGGCACGAACCAGATGGACCCCGCAACACGCATCCCCGCCGCCCGTGCCGGTTTCGCGCAAGGCAAGCAGGAAGCGACCCGTGTGACGTTCCTCTGACGATCGCACGCCGACGCCCTGCGCTACACCGTCATCTGCGAGGAGCCACCAATCGGAACGTCGGCTCGGAAACCAGCGCGCTCACGAACGCAATGCAGTTCGATCCCGGCCGTATCCGCTCGAAAGTACTGAATCGCCTCTGGTCGCTAATGGGTTCTGGCTGCGAGCTCAGGCGGACTGCCCCCGGAACGACCTTCAGATGGTCCAGTTAGCCGAACGATCTCCTCACCTGATACTTGGCCCACCTTTAACGCCTACCTCATCCATAACACTCCTCTCATTGAATCCGCGAGTTCTCTGCCGTACCCCGGGTACCGCCCAATGGAGATGATTATCGAAAGGACCACACCATGACCCTGTTCGCCAGCGCTACAAAACGATCAACAGCTCACGAACACCGCCGTGCACGGCGACTCGTGAGCGCGATTGTTGGGGTAACCGCACTCGGTGGCCTGATGGCAGGCTTGTCCGCGGTGGCGGCGTTTGCATCCGCACCGACGAGCGCCAGCTTTTCGGCCGGGTCGAGCGCGGCGAATGCCTCGTCGACCTGGACAGTCGGTTTCACCACGTCGTCGTCTGGGGCTTTGTCGCCGTCGAACACGATCAGTGTCGTCTTCAACCCGAACTTCGTCCTAGCAACAGGGCAGGCGGTGATCTTTAGTGGATTCGGCGCAAGTTGCCCGGCTGCGAACGACTTCGTGAGCGGCAATGTAGCCACGGTCACACTTTCCGCGGGATGCACACTTGCCGCGTCGACGTCTGGCTCACTCTCGATCCCAGGCATCACGAATCCGGGATCTGGGAGCTACTCCAACACGACGTTCAGTGTCGCGACGTCGCAAGACTCGAGTGCCGTGAGCACCGCATCGAACATCGTCATCGGAGCCGCACCTAGCTCGGCGTCAGCGATCGCAGTGTCAGTCAGCCCGAATCCGGCGCCACCGGTCGGCCACGTCACCCTCGCCGCGACCGTGACTCCGCTAGGCGCCACGGGGTCGATCACATTCTTCGACAACGGTTCGCCAATCTCAGGATGTACGGCAGTAGCGCTCGCCGCCGCCACGGCATCGTGCGTGACGAACTACACCTCGACCGGCAACACGTCCTACGTCGCCGTCTATTCGGGAAGTTCGTCGCTAACCGGCTCAACGTCAGCCACGGTCACTCCTGTGGCACAAGTTGAGACTCGAACGTCGATCGAGCTGCGCAAGAGCAGCGACCCCTACGGCCTCGAGAGCCGGCAGCGAATTTCCGTGCAAGTCTCCACGGTTTCGGGAACTGCTGCCACGATCACAGGCACCGTGAAGGCGATGGCGGGGAACCAGGTCCTCTGCACGATTGCGCTCACTTCGAACAACGGAACGTGCACGCTCACGGCGCGCGAGCTGAAAGGCCATCACACATACCGCATCTTCGGCGTTTACACCGGATCGACAAACTACGCGACGTCGACCTCGGACAATCAGCTGTACAGGATCATCGGCTGAGCTGATTCCGAAACAAGCGACGACGCCATGGCGCGCCGCACCTAGGAGGTTCGCCCACCCATCGGCGGACCTCCTAGGTGTCTGTCTGAAGCCCAAGCGTCAACTCGATTTGACCGGAGCGTGCCTCGCTCACCCAACTCCGCAGTTGGTGAGCTCCGGTGACCAGCTGTTCTCAACTGGCGCGGCGATGCCGGAGCCAGATTGGAAAGCGTCTACCGGGACTCACAACCTCACTCCACCTGCTATCCGAAAGCAAGTGAGCCACCAGGCCAGCCAACCGACGTGGAGCGATCCGATGTAAGCACTAGCGGGTACTGCTTGGAGCCCGAGGTGAGGATTGAACTCACGACCTACGCATTACGAGTGCTAGCGGGAGTTTCCTGGCTATCCCCTGGAGGCTGATTTCGGGGCCTTTGAAAGAAGTTTTCAAATAGGCGCGTGACCAGCGCGTTTGTCCTGCTCAGGTGCTCGCGATTTGTCGCTGTGTCGTGTATTACCTAGATATGGCATCTATCGTCGGAAAGAAGCAGGGTGGGAAGACCTATTACTACCTCGTCGAGTCGGCCCGTGTCGGTGGCAAACCCCGCATCGTCTCCCAGCGCTATCTCGGCTCGGCAGACGAGATAGCCACCCGGCTGTCGGAGTCCGGCCCAGGTGAACCGACGCGTACCCGGCACCGGGCCTTCGGGGATCTTGCGGCGGTCTGGGGTGTGCTCGATCGACTCGGAGTGGCACAGATCATCGACGACGTCGTCGGCGCGCGGCGAAGCGATGCCGGTGCCTCGGTCGGCACGTATCTCGCACTCGCTTGTGCCAACCGGGTCGTCGCACCGTGCTCGAAGCTCGCCTTTTCCGAGTGGTGGTCGACGACTGCTGGTGATCGTCTCGTGAAGCTGTCCGCTGGGGCCCTTGACCACCGTCGCTTTTGGGATGCGATGGATGCGATCAGCATCGCCCAGCTGAACGAGATCGAGCGCCGGATCAGTGCCGGGATGGTGGAGCGCTTCGACCTCGATTGCTCTGGTCTCGTCCTCGACATGACGAACTTCGCCACCTTCATCGACTCGGCGAACGACCGCGCCCCGATCGCGCAACGCGGTCACGCGAAGCAAAAGCGCGGCGATCTCCGCCTTGTCGGCCTCGGGCTCGTCGTCACGAGCGACGGCGGCATCCCGATCGTCTCCCACGCCTATGCCGGCAACCGGCCCGACGTCACCCAGTTCGCGAGCGTCGTCACCGAGCTCGCCTCTCGTTTTGACAGGGTCGCCCAACCTGGCGACGAGCTCACCTTGGTCTATGACGCCGGCCAGGACTCTGCTGCAAACCAGCTGGTCATCGAGGGAACCCCGCTGCACTTCGTCGGATCGCTGCGGCCGAGCGATCATCTCCAGCTACTTAACCAACCAAGTTCACGCTTCGTCGTCGTCGACGAGGAGGCCTTCCCTGGCCTTTCGGCCTTCGAGTCACGGACGGTCGCGCTCGGATCCGAGCGCCGAGTGGTGGTCACCCACTCCGTTGAACTGCACCAAAAACAGCTCCGTGGCTTCGCCCAGACACTGGCGAAGGCGACCCGTCGCCTCTTTGAGCTGAGCGCGCGTCTCGAACGGGGCAAGACACACCGCCAAAAGGCGGCGGTGCAACGCGAGATCGACGCGATCTGCTCGGCGCGATGGGTGGCGCGCTGTGTGACCACGACGCTTCTCGGCACCACACCAAAGACGCTCAGGCTCGAGTACTCGATCGACGAGGCGACACGCGACGCGCTCGAAGACGAGCTCTTCGGCAAGCGGATCTTGTTCACCGACCACGAGGACTGGAGCCTTCCCGAGATCGTCGCGGCCTATCGCTCGCAGTGGCAGATCGAGTCCGACTTCCGCCAGATGAAGGACCGCTCGGTCGTCTCGTTCAACCCGATGTTCCACTGGACCGAGCAGAAGATCCGCGTGCATGCCTTCTACTGCGTGCTCGGGCTCTCAGTCGCCCGCCTCATGGTGCGCGAGGCGGCGAGCGCGGGCCTGCCGATGAGCGTGCGCGAACTGCTTGGCCATCTCGGCGGGATCGAAGAGACCGTGCTGCTCTATGCGGGCGAGCGGGGACGGCCGCGGGCCCGTCACATGCTCACCGACCTGGACCCGACCCAGCAGCGTCTCTACGCCCTCTTCGGCCTCGAGGCCTACGCGCCGAGACGTTGACTTAGGTAATACAGCGGGAACGGCCTGGCACCATCACTGAGCACGGCAAACGCCTAGGCGCCTTGGGAGAGCCAGGAAACTCCCGCTAGTCAGACAATCCTGCCACCAGCAAAAAAAGCTGATGGCCACCGTCGTGACCTGCCTCAATGGCGAGTAGGTACATGACGATCCGACTCGCCGGGCGAGCCTTCGAAACCTGAGGCGCGTGCAGTCACGAGCTTTCGGTCATCGCGGCGAGCCGGTCAGAGTTCCGCTCCGACTCGTCGGCAGGACGCACCACCGCCATCGTCGGCATAACGCATCGCCGCCATCGTCGGCAGATGGCTTCGTTCAACGCCGCGAGCCAGAGGTCTTCATCCCGCGCCGGCGGACCAGCCGGCGCGGGTCGCCATCGCGACCGCCTCCAGCTGGCTCGTAACGCCCAACTTTGTGCGGATCGCTCTGACTTGGGTGCGAACGGTCTCGGAGGACACGAATGACAGCTCGGCAATTCGGTCGACCGAGCGACCCTCCATGAGGAGACCGAGCACGACACGCTCGCGCGGACTGAGGTGGAGGAAGGGAGCGAGAACCACCGACTCGGCTTCACGCCGCTCTCGCCAGATTCGGAGCAGCCGGTCCCGTTCGGACGCGCTAAGCACCTCCTCGCCTGCGGCTAGCGCCACCACACTGGCGAGTAGTTGCTCAAGCGGCGCGCTCTTGGGCAACCATCCTGCTGCGCCTCGCGCCAGGCAGCGACCGATGACCGCCTCGTCGGAGGTTCCCGACACGATCAACACCCGGCAGCCATTGACCAGCAGCGCAGGCAACAGCTCTTCGCCGTTGCCCTGAGCGCCGAGATCGAGGTCGAGCAGCGCGACATCCGGCTCGGATGCGAGCAGCCGGGCTGGAAGGCCCTCATCGAGGGGAGGGACGTCAACGTCATAGGCCTCAGCTCGCAGCAAGGCCGCAAGCGAGGCGACCAGCAGCTGATGATCGTCGATGATGGCGACCCGCACGGTCGGAGCGGCCCGCACGGTCGCCTCCCTCTCGGGCTTCTCGTCGCTCACGTCACCCCACCTTGCATCGCGCGCACATATCCCCGACTTTGGACCACGCGTGCGCAACCTACTGGTCGCGGAGGGAGTGCGCCGATGCGGCCTATTCGCCGCTCCGGTCACGAGGCCGATCGAGCCTGACTCAGGTGCTTTGCGTCAACGTTCGGTTTCGCTCCGTCCAAGCCTAGGCGAGTGGGCAGCTCGCTCGCGGCGAGCAGGTCCACCAAGAAACATGCGCCCGGACCATCGGTGTTCTCGACGCGAATGCTGCCGCCCATGTCGGCCAGTAATTGAGCGGCGACAAAGAGCCCGAGTCCACTGCCCACAACACCTTCGCTCAGGGTTCCCCGAACACCCCTGTCGAAGATTGTCATCCGTTCAGGTTCGGGGATGCCGCTGCCAAAGTCACGGACGCGAAGTTCGACGCGATCAACGTGGCGGAGCGCGGTCAGCTCCACCGCCGTGCCGCCGGCATACCGGCGAGCATTGACCAGCAGGTTCTGTACCACCTGGACGAAGGCGTCGGCGTCACCGTGGACACGGACCTCCCTCAGTTCGAGGCGGATGGTTGCGCCGTGGGTGCGCTCGGTCGCCACCAGCCCGGCCAGCGCCTCTGACAAAGCGAAATCCACGAAGTGGCGACGCGGACCAGGCTCGATCAAGACCTGCAAGCGACTGAGTTCGGAACTGATCGCGTCCGCCAGCGAGGCGCGGACCTCTGGTTCTAGGCGACCTCGGTAGCGTCGAAGCGTCGAATCGGCCGATCGAACGCCAGCGACGGCATTGCGAAGATCGTGCAGCCGCTCATCGAGGTTGCTCCGCTCGGCGGTCATCTCGCGACGCGCTGCGTCAAGATCCATCCGGAGCCGGAGCACCTGCCGATCCTGCCCACGCAGCACGTAGGCGAGGTCGCCTGCACATTCGCTGCAGGCGAGCGCGAGCCCGATGAGCCTGAGCACGACCCCCACGAACATCCATGAGGTCCCTCCGCTTGAACGGGCTGCGGTCGCCAACGCTCCCATGGCGAAGAGGGACATGACGGGCACGTTCCAAGCCATCTGGCGGCCTTTCGATCGCTTCGCGAACGCGAGGATCACAAGCGCGGCCCATGCTCCCGCGATGACGCCCTCGGCTACTGCCTGTCCGATGACGCCGAAAAGTGACGACGGCAGATCCCCGTGCGCTTGGAGCAGGCTGAGTGCGCCGAGGCACAGCAATCCGACTGAGGTTGCCGTGACCGTCAACCAGCCAGGGACCAGTCGTGCGTCGATCTCTGGTGAGCGCAGCGCTTGGACGATGATGCCCATGACGATCAGGTCGATGCCGAGCCGTCCGAAGGGCTCGATCGCCGACAGCTGGCCCACGCCAAGCACCGGAAGACTGTCGTTAGCAAGGTTGAGCAGGCCAAAGACCAGGAGGGCGCTTCCCCACCAGCCATAACGCGCCAACCCGAGGACCTTCCAGCAAATCACCGCGGCAACTCCCGCGCCGACGGCCACGATGGCACTGAGCAGATGAACCAGGTCGGCGGCGGCTGCCAAACTCACCCCACGGGCGAGCGCGAAGCCGACCGGCACCATCGCTCCGAGTACGAGCGCCGCTGATTGTTGCAGCACGTCCCGGCTCGGCATGCCCGAACGCGTTTCACTCCAGCGTTGGCGACGATTTGCGCCTCGGTACCACTCCTCGCTCTCGGCAGTGGACGTCTGTGGGATCGAGGAGTGCATCGGGATGACGCCGTCAGCGAGGTCCAGTTTCGAGGAACTCAATACGCGCACGTCGACCTTATCGGCCGAGTTGCGCCCAGATTTATACCCAAATCTGGTCCCTCGCAGTCCGGGTTGGCGAGCGCCGGAGAGCTATCGACAGATTCCCATTGGGTCAGGCTGCTGTTGGGCGGCCCGTCACCCCAATGAATGCATTCCAAGCCCACGCCGGTGCGCCAAGCGCCGGTGTCGGCCCTCGTCTGCTTCGGCCACTTTGGGGGGCGTCGGGTTCGAGGCGAATATTCCCTCAGGCAGCGTCGGCGCAGCGCTCGCTGGCACACGCTGGAGCGAGGCGACGAGATCCATCTCCTTGCCAATCTCATTGCCCGTGTCATTCTCCATCTCGTTTGCGGATCCCGGCTCGACGGGTGCCGGGTGGCGTCGGCGTTCTGCGATCGCGCGCCCCACCTGCAGGCCGATCAACGGAAGGCTGATTGCAAGAAGGACGACAGCGAGAAGTGCAAGGAGTACCGGATGAACGTCGAGGTGCGTCAGCGGCAGCCGCACCCAGCCGCGTAGCCCGACGACCGATGCGTCAAGGCCCGCTAGGCCACCCAGTGCGCCGCCGCTCGCTGCAACCAACAACAGCGCGCTGTTGAGCACCGCTGTGCTGCGCCGAAGTGCTGGCAACGCAGGCGAAGCGGCCTTTCGGCGGCCTCGTCGAGGGATGAGCACGACGAAGAGCGCGAGGGCCGCCGCAAGGGCCGAGCGACCGGTTGCGGTTCCAGCCCAGCGGACCCATCCGCCGGCGTGTGGCACGACGAGCCATTTCGTACCGAGAACGTCCTTGTTCTCAATCGTCCAAAGGTCGGGCGTCAACTTGTTGATGCCCTTCGTCTTCCAACCTTCCTTGGCGTTCCCGGCCCAGAGGCGGTGAATGACCTCTCCCCCGTCGACGGAGACGACCACGATCTCGCCGAGGTGATACTGCGACTGCTTATGGGCGATGACCAGGTCACCGGTGTGAAGCAGCGGCAACATGGACTTCCCACTCACGACGACGTAGGTGCCAGGACCGCCAAGGGAACGAGGAGCAAACGTGAGCCACCAGGCACCGACGCCGGCGAGGAGCGAGATGACGAGTAGGTACCCGCTAAGACGACGCCGTGACCGGTTCCCTCGTCGATGCTTCGCGCTTGCCATCGTGTCCATGGATCTCTGGTCCTTCTGGTCTGACTGGGCTGACGTGTTGTGACTGGCTGACGTGTTGTGACTGGATGACCCGTTGTGCGGTGTGACCGAGTTCGCCAAGGAGCAAGGAGTGCTCCGTGGCCTAGGGGTCGACCAGCACCCAACCGGGTTGACCTGGCCGACCCCTAGTAACGAGTGTCGCTAAATGACTAGTGACAGGTACCTCGGATGCCTCAGCAGCTGGTTGGCAAGGTGCCGGTAACCGAACCGGCCTTGTCGGTCGCCGGGCTGGCGCTTGGCGTATCGATCTGTCCTGCAATCGTGATCGTCGTGCTCTGCACGCCACAGATAAGGACGCCGGCTGGGAACTGCGGGTACAGGTCCTCTCCGTAGACGGCATAGCCGTATGCGGCGAGATCCGTGCTGCCGCCAAGCAGGAAGGATTCCTGAGTTGGGCTCGTGACATTCGATGTCGGGATCCAGACGGTGTTGCTGTACGCAACAGCACCATTGGTCATCGTGAGCGCAACCTGGACGAAGTTGCCGCCGCACTGGGACTCGATGCTCTGCTGGAACAGGCGAGTCGACACGACATCGTTGTCAGAAGCCACGTTGGCGAAGTTGACGTTGCCGGGCTGGCACGTCGCCGAGATGGCGTTCGTCTGCTGCACAGCGGTTGCGCTTCCCGAGGTTCCAAGCAACGAGGCACCAGCCCCCGCAAGCCCGAACATGGTCGCTGCAACCGCTGCCGCGATGGCGAAGCGATTGAACATATCTGCATCCTTTCGTCAGTGCTCGAGAGTCGAGCTGCCGCAAAAGGACTTTGATCGTTTGGGCTGCTGAAAGCTTCACCAAGATTGGTGATTCTGCCGCGAGAACAGAACATCGGCTCGGTCGCAACAGGGCAAGAAGAGACAGTGAACATCGGTAACGCGTATGCCAAAAGGCGGTGCACCGAACATCTAGTCCGACCGCTTCGACACACGGGAGCGCCCGAGTGCCGGCGATGTGAAGTCGCGCCGACAACCCCTGCCGCGATGGGTGTGTCCATCGGATTCGGAGCACA